>VXRI01000367.1 GCA_009838595.1 Chloroflexota bacterium
CTCTTATGCTATACCATCCAAAAGGAAACGCTATCAATGATAGACCCAATCGGGTAGAATTGCGCTGGTTCTGTCCGTCTTCTCTTCGGAAGGAAGACATAGGTCCGCTGCACCCAAATAAGGGAATTGGAAGTATTCACTAAGCTGGTGACCGGCGAAGTTGTCCAGCCCGACAATTCCAACCGTTGGTAGAAGAAAGCAAGGACAACCGTGTTCGACACAGGGAGCAAAAGCAGCAAGATTCACAGCCTGCCGTGGGTGGCGACACCCATTACCATGCCCCCTAATATAAGTGTTGCACAAATCAGTAGCCTTCCCCTCCTTCCTATCCATCCACCACATCAATTGCCTCTTCACGTGGAAGTGCCGGCAGCCCGGACTCCATTCCATTTCGCTCATCCGAAAATTATCCGTTATGGGAGATTTCTACCATGAACAAATACATCCGAGGGCAAGTCAAGCAATTAGCGGCGATCAGCCTGACAATCGCGGCTGTCGGGCTTCTTTGGCTTGCGCTCTCCGCCGGTGGTAACGCGCCTAGGGTACTCGCGCAGACCGGCGACACTCCTACACCCCAAGCTGCCACGGAGCCGGCAGATGGGCAAGGCATGGAGAACATCACTCTCAATGAGGGTAATATCAACCCGCCCAAGTACTCCAATATGGACTCCAACCTCAACTACATCATCGAGCAGGTGCAGACAGGCCAGTTCAGTGCGCAAGTCGCGGCCGCAAGCGCGCCCATCCATGACGCTCAATCCGTCGCCGTTACCCTCTACATCACTGAAGGCTACGCCCAAGACGTATGGGATTGGCTTGAAGAGAACGGCGCATCCCCGCGCAACATCGGCGCAGACTATATCGAGGCGTACATTCCTGTGTCACTGCTGCCTGATGCGTCCAGGCAGGAAGGCGTGATAAGCGTCCACACCATCGTTCCGCCCCAGCCCGCGCAAGGTACCGTCGTCAGCGAGGGCGTGGCAGCACATGGAGTCCCCGCATGGCACGCCAGCGGCATCAAAGGCAGCGGCGTCAAGATCGGCGTCATCGACGTAGGTTTCAAAGGCTTCGCAGAACTTATGGGAACGGAATTGCCCTCGACCGTGGAAGCAAGATGCTACACTGATGTCGGCGTATTCACTTCAAATCTCACGGACTGCATACCTACGGAAAGTACTGAATCTTCAAAGCTGCATGGCACGGCGGTAACCGAAGCCGTATTCGACATCGCCCCCGAAGCCGACTACTACATAGCGAATGTTTGGTCTCTTGGAGACTTGCTCAAAACCGTAGAGTGGATGGAGTCCGAGGGCGTCGCTGTCATCAACATGTCGCTTGGCTTTTCATTCCATGGACCGGGCGACGGCACAACGCCATACAGCAATAGCTCCCTGAGAATCGTTGACGCCGCCGTAAGTGGCGGCATTATCTGGGTCAACGCTGCAGGAAACCAAGCTAGGGCAAATTGGTTCGGCCGCTACTCAGACTCCAACACCAACAATGTTCACGAATTCAGCGCAACGCCGAGGGACGAATGCAACGGCATGCGCATCGAACTGGACCCTCTTGAAAGCTTCACCGCGCAGCTCCGATGGGAAGACTCATGGGGCGGCGCAGACACCGATCTGGAACTCTTTCTCATTTCCTTCTTGTCAGGCAACACAGCCATACTGCCCGATGACGCCGTCGCAGAGAGCGTTACAAAGCAGACAGGGAGAGCGAACGACGTCCCATTCGAACGGATTAGAATCAATTACGGCGACATCCCGAACGGCGTGTACTGTCTTGCCGTTGCCAAATACGCAGGCGCGAATCCGCAGTGGGTTCAGGTTCTGGTCTGGGGCGCGTCAAGCGCTCTGCAGCACCACACATCCGACCATAGCATCGCCAATCCCGCCGAAAGCTCGAACCCCGGTCTGCTCGCAGTAGGCGCTGCCGGGCGGAACGGCAGTGTCAGCAACTCATTCGACACCACCATAATAGAACCGTTCAGCAGTCAAGGTCCAACGCTCGACAATAGAACCAAGCCTGACATCGTGGGCGCGGACGCAGGGCAATCTGTAACATATCGCTCGGTGCGCAATACCAACGGCTACTTCTTCGGAACGAGTCAGGCATCCCCGCATGTCGCCGGCTTGGCAGCCCTTGTAAAGCAGCGCTTCCCGCAGCATAGTCCGCAGCAGATCGCGCAATACCTGAAGCGAAACGCTGAGCCACGCGGCGCAGCAGGCGCAGACAATATATGGGGACACGGTTTCGCCTACCTGCCCAACGATGTTGAACCGCCAGATAGCCCAACACCCACGCCCACAGAGACGCCGACGCCCGCGCCGACCACCACGCCTATCCCGCCACCAGTTCTGTCAGAGGCGCTGAACAGAATAAGCGCGCTTGAAAGCCTTATGGCAACGCTGCAAGGGATAATAGCCTCGTTACAAAACACGATAGCGGCGTTAGACGGCAGAGTAACCGCGCTGGAAACGAACGCAGCAGTGCCGACGCCCACACCGACGAAGACGCCATTGCCGCCGGACGTAACTCCTGATCCTACAGCCACTGTAGAGCCGACGGCGACGCCTACTCCGGATCCTTGCCACATTGATATGCCGGCATCCTCCGGGCTGCCTGTCCTCTTGTCAGGTTCATGGACACAGGAGTGTGTCTATTCACTGAGCCGTGAAGGAATAGAGGCAATCACGGGGATTCGGTTAGCGGCAGGCACCCGATATTACCGATACACGCGCTTCGAGATGACTGCCGCAGGAAATGGAGCCTGGACAGCCACACTGGAATCGAGCAAAGACACAGCGCTGTTCCTTTGGGATTGGGATGAAGAAATCGAGGAGCGCGTCTTTGTCGCCGGGAGTGACGACATCGTGAGGGGCAATACCAACTCCAAAATCAGCTGGACGCCAACGGAAGGCAAAATATATTACCTCGATATGACGACATACGAACCGCAGACACTGGGTGACTTCACACTGACAGTTGGCAGCGGCACACCGGATACAGGGGGTATGGAAGTGCGGGGAATACAGGGCCACGCGAAGCCTTCAAGACTGGGCAGCCAGTAGCGATTGCGCGGTCATCGTATCGGCTGTTTAGCGACAATTAAGACGGCTGGTCCCGCTGCTTTACTCGAAAGCCGTCAAGGACGGGTGTGGTGACACGGCGCGCCACACCTGTCCTCATTTAGCCGACACAGAGCATTTCTCGAGGTCATCTCCGACGTGCCCGCTGAGACTTTTGGTTGTCACTCTGAACGAAGAGACGGGACTAAAATCGCTGTGTGGAAACAAGCCTGTCCGTAGTCAACGCGTTTAGATTTCTCGTTTCGCTCGAAATAACATGAACAATCGAAAGACCCTAGGCGCGCCCGTAACCGCGGCAAGTTCGATGCTGTCCATAAACGGCATCTGCGTCAGTGTTCCAAGCGTATCGTCGGCGCTTTATGATGTGTACGCGGTACGACCTAGGCATCAGGTAGCGGGCCGGGATGTAAGGAGACAGCGCCATGAGCATGATTTTGGTCAACTTGCAGTTGGCGCACTTGTATCCAAACACGGTAACGCGCTTGACGTGAAGGTCCTTTACCGACTTATCGACGAGTGTGCTTGTGAAAGGCTACTCCGTAGCAATGCAGACAGTTCGACGGGCGAGTGTCAGGTACTCCTTGACTTCCAGAGGCTAAATGTATTCTTGGCAGCGGCGGGAACTCCTAGATACGGTGTGTATTCTTCACTAACACTTTATCATCAGAGTCCCCGCTATTTCGCTGCCATATCTTTTGGGGGACGGTTACCAGTTTGGGCAGCTGCGCTATCAGTTCGTCTAGGTTTTTGATGGATTTAGCTTCGTCTATTCTGACGAAAAGAATCTGGACATCCTTTACGCTCTGCCCGCTTGCCTTTTGGACTGCCGCTGCGTATGCGGCTCCCTGCCACTGATATCTTTTCATCTTGGCATTCAACACAGCATCGTCAGCGATGTAGTCTGACTTGTAGTCCACTATCACAAACTCGCCATCCGCGCTCTGATAAAGTAGATCAATGATACCTTCGATCACTACTGGACCGGCGGGAGAATCGATTTCCGCCGCGACAGGGATTTCCGCCCACATTCGAGGCGATACCAATGCTGTCTGCAGGGCAGGGTTACGCAACGCTCGCCGAGCCAAGCGCGCAATCTCATCACTGCTGTGCACGCCGTGCGATTCGGCATGTTCCTCAGTCGAGCGAATAATCTCTCCATCCAATTCGTCAACAAGATTATCAATCGACACGCCTTCGGGCAATGGGGTCCGAGTCAAGACTATATTTACAATATCCTGAAGTACCGCGTGCAGCGCTCTGCCGAACGCCGTGCCACCACGCCCTCTTATGCTGGGCAGATCGCTGCTAGGTTCAGTGTCTTTGTCTTCAATCTCGGCGGGCGGCGTGGTATCGTCGGTTACGGCAATTTCCGCTATCAAAGACGGTGTAACCGCGCGGGGCTGCATCCTCTGTTGATTAGCGTTTTTGCGGTCTGCTTCCCACTGATCAGCATCATAATCGGTAAGTTCGACGACCTCCATAGAAGGCATGGGCAGCATCGCAATGCCTACGGGATCTTCCGGTTCTTCAGTGCAGTAATCCTGAAGGGCAGAACGGAACTCATCAATCTTGCCAGTGACGCTGCTGATTTCTCTATTGGTGTGATACATGCTGACCAGCAGATGATCTCGCGCGCGAGTAGCGGCGACATACGCTAGTCGCGCGGATTCGGCGTCCTTGTGTTCCTTTTCGGAATCGCTTATATCTGAATAACCCGGGGTCTCAATGCCCTTGCGAAATCTGACCTCCGCCCCGCCACTCTCATTGTCAAACAGAACGACAGGCGAATCATTTCTAGTATTATGGTTAAGCCCGAGCAGAATAACGATGGGAAATTCCAATCCCTTAGAGGCGTGCATGGTCATTATTCGCACGGCGTCGTCGTCAGGCTCGGGGACTATCACATCAGGAATTCTTGCTCTCTCATTCTGCTGCAATTTCACCCATTCCAAGAACTTGTTCAGAGTTAGCGGGGGGCTATGCGGGTTCACGGCATGACTGTATTCCATAGTCCGCGCCTGCTCCAATAGGAAATGACGCCGGCGCCAAGACTCGCGAGGACGCCTCTCCGCCAAGTCTAGTTCGTCCAAGCGCCTATCCCGAACGAAGGCCGCCATGAGTTTGGACACGGCATCAGTCAGCCTTCGTTCATGGTAACTATGCAAGCAATGGAAAGCCTCTCTGACTGACGAATCATCGCACTTGCTGTCGGGAATCTGCCTTGTGTAGTTCCATCCGCCGCCGGACTCTTGCCAGTCCAGCAGTTCAACATCGGAGCAAGCAAAGGCGGGGGAGCGCAGACTTGCCACAACTGCCACCTCGTCATGCGGGTCGTCTATGGCTCTCAGGCAGTTGACCATATCCCGTACTTCCTGAGTGTCGAATAGCAGGGAACCGCCCTCTAGCCGGTAGGGTATGTGCGAATCTTCCAGCGTTTGCGTTAGAATTTCGATGCCGGTTCGAGATCGTACCAATATGCAGATGTCGCCGAGCTTCGCCTTGCGAACGCGCTTGGGCTTCTTGTCGTACACATCCAGACAGGATTCCCCGCCGGCGGCATATCTGACTATCAGCCCGGCGACATGGCGCGCCTGCAATCGTCGAACGTCATCGGCATTCAGCTCTTTTTGCTCGCCCAACAGCCAAACAGCAGCGCCGATTTCTTCCTGCTGAATATCGTCGTAGCGCTCTAGGTCGATGTATTCAGCCTGTATGCCGGCACTCTCATTCATCAGGCCATTGGCGCCAAACACCGCATTCACTCAATCAATCACGGCTTTTTGAGAGCGGCGGTTCTTTGTAATCGTGAGCTTTTGCAGCTGCCCACCCTTCTCTACCAACTCCGCCACGCCAAGGTCTGCACCTCGAAAGCGGTAGATGGACTGCTTGGGATCTCCCACGACGAACAGCCTTCCGGGAGACAGCTGGAGTTCGTACCAAGCCTGCTTGTCCAATTCCGCGTTCGGGGCGGCGGCTAGATAGTATGCTATCTCCACCTGCAGCGGGTCCGTGTCCTGGAACTCGTCTATCAATATCCGTTTATAGCGACTCTGAAGATGCTCCCGCACGGATTTATTCCCACGCAGCAGGTCACGCGACCATGTGAGCAGGTCATCGAATGTCGCCACGCCTCGTGATTTGCGCTCTTGCTCATAGTCTAAGGCGAACTGCCGCAAATTGTGTAGAAGCGGCATCATTCCCGCGGCTTTAACGTCCGCAGTGAATGCCCTGCCAATCCAACGGAATTCGTCTCGCACCTCTTTCGGTGGCGCCAACCAGTTTGCCCCGCTTCCAACATTTCCGGAATAATCAACGCGCTCGCCGTTCCGCAGAGATTCCGCAGCAGACAAGGCATCATCAGCCCTGGCAAGCACGGCTTTAACGGTGTCGGTAGCATCTTGCAGCTGCCCATAGAGTATGTCAGAAGGATTTCCGCATCCTATCGCCAGTTCTGTGAGTTTGCGCAGCGTATCGCTTGCCAGCTCGCGCAGGTCTAATTTCTCGAAGACAGACTTGTCGGCTAGGCGCGCGCAGTTGTCCTTGAGTGCATCCGCGACATCTCGCCACTTGGCGGCGCCTACCTCGTCATCCAGCAGGTAGCACAGCGCGCCGATAACCTCCGATTCGACCGATGTATTCTCTGCCAGCGTGTCGTCCAGCCACTTGTCCCAGTGCTCTTCGAACAGGCGTGAAGCCTCCACTTCGTCTAGCGCTACCCATCCTGGCGGCAGCCCGGCGTCCAGTGGCCGCTCCCTGAGCAGCTGTGATGCAAAGCCGTGGATTGTCTGAATGGTGGCTTGGTCAAGTTCCTCGATTGCCAGCTTAATGCGTTCCCGTCCGTCTTCATCCATGTCTTCTGCGAGGATGTCGCCGGCGTTGTCAGGATGATCCTTGTCTGCCAGC
>VXRI01000297.1 GCA_009838595.1 Chloroflexota bacterium
CCCTCGACGTCCTTGGACAGGACTTCATCCGCACCGCAAACGCCAAAGGACTTTCAGCGGTCGCGGTCGATACGCGACATGTGTTGAAGAATGCCCTGATTCCCATAGTGACGCTGCTGTCATTTTCATTGGCGGGCATATTCTTTACCAGTTTCATTGTCGAGCGCATACTCGGCATTCCCGGGGTCGGAAATTTCACCATAGACTCCATATTCAACCGCGACTATCCCATCATATTGGCGGTAGGAATACTCGGCTCGTCGGGGTTCGTCATTGCCAATTTGATAGCGGATGTAGCCTACGCCTTCATAGACCCACGGATACGGTATCAATAACAGCAAGACCGGATCGAGGACATAGCCAATGGCGCTAACTGAAGTCGCCGAAGCAGCAGAAGAACTAGGCAGCGGCAAAGGGCATATCAGGCGGGCAATGGATCGCCTCATGCGTAAGAAGATTGCCATCGTCTGCATGGTCGTGCTCGCGATCATATACTTCGCTGGTATCTTCGCCCCGTTCATAGCGCCTTACGACTACACCGAAATACACTACACCGCCATACGCAAGCCGCCCAGCTGGGAGTTCTGGGCAGGCACCGACTTTGGCGGGCGTGATGTACTTACTCGCGTGCTGTGGGGCATTCAGAACACCGTCATCATAACTCTTGTCTCAATGTTGACAGGGGGCTTGCTCATTGGCATTACTATGGGCCTGATGTCAGGATACTTTGGCGCATGGATTGACTCTACCATTATGCGCGTCGGAGAACTATTCGCCGCATTCCCCGACATCCTGTTTATGATAATCATCGCCGCTGCGCTCAAACCCCGTTTTATCGAGATTGCGCGCCAATTCGAGGAGAGTACGGGCATAGAAGGCATAGTCCGCTCCGGCGTAGTGGACTATTTCGTCATATCACTGGCTTTGGTAGCCTTTAGCTGGGTAGGCATGGCGCGGCTCGTGCGGGGTCAGGTACTGTTTTTGAAGGAGACGCCCTTCGTGGAGGCGGCGCGCGCGGCGGGCGCGAGTACGCCTCGCGTGCTCTTTGTCCATCTCCTTCCTAATGTCATAAGTCCCGTCGCCGTCAGTGTCTCCGCCGGCATGGGCGCGATGATTGGCGCGGAGATAGTCCTCAGCTGGCTTGGTCTGGGGATACAGCCGCCGCGTCCGAGCCTTGGGCAGATGCTCCTTCAGGCAGGCAGCATAAGCGCTCTGCGCGAGGTGCCCTGGCTGCTGATTGCACCCAGCGTTGTAGCGCTTGCATTAGTGCTGGCGTGGAACTTGCTAGGCGACTCGCTAAACGATGTGCTAAACCCACGCACGCGGTAGTTTTTCAGTTGTCAGTGGTTAGTTGGGCGTGTTGACATTTTCCGTCATTCCCGCCTACACATGAATGACGGGTTAAAAGTTATGGAGGCAGAATGCGTCGTGTTGCTGCGGAGATAGCGCCTTACTTTGTCGTCTTTTCGGCGAGCGCTTGCGGGCTGCTAATCGAGATTGTCGCTTCTCGGCTTCTTGCACCTACGGTGGTGGTGTCGTAGATCACGTGGACTAGCATCATCGGCGTGGTGCTGGCGGGCATCAGCATCGGCAACTACCTCGGCGGCTTGACGGCGGACCGGTTCCCCACACCCAAGACGCTGGGCATAATACTGCTTGGCGCCGGGTTGACCAGCCTTAGCGTCCTACCGCTGCTTGAAATCGTCTCGCGATTGTACGACTCGCTGCACATCCTGCCGCGCATCGTGCTGATAACATCCACGCTGTTCCTCGTGCCGAGCGTCATATTGGGAATGGTTTCGCCGGTCGTCATCAAGCTGCGGCTGCGCGACCTTTCGCAGACCGGCAACGTGGTGGGCAAGATATACGCCGTATCCACCGCGGGCAGCATATTCGGCGTGTTCGTAACCGGCTTCGCGCTCATCCAATGGTTCGGCACGCGGCCGATACTGCTCGGCGTCGCCGTGTTCCTGGTGCTTATGGCGGCAGTGTTCGGCAACCTGTGGCGGATGCGCGTAGCTGGCGCATCGGCGTTGGCGCTGTTCGCAGGCATCACCGTTATGGGGTTTGTGACCGATTCGCTTGAAACCGAGTGCCAGGTGGAAAGCAACTACTTCTGCATCAAGGTGCGCGAGCGCGAGGTGGACGGACGAGAAGTGCGCACTCTCGCGCTCGATAGACTAATTCACAGTTATGTCGATCTGGACGATCCGACATTCTTCGTGTACGGCTACGAGAAGATATTCGCGGATGTCGCCACGATGGTCGGGCACGACAAGCCACAGTTCAGCGCCCTGTACATCGGCGGCGGCGGCTACACGATGCCGCGCTTTTTGCAGACGACATACCCACAGAGCCGCCAGGAAGTCATCGAGATTGACCCGGCGGTAACTCAAGTTACGCACGAATACTTGGGCATGCCGCGCGACACGGCGATCATCACGCACAATCAGGACGCGCGGCTGATTATCCCCGAATTAGAGGCGGGCAGGTACGACATGGTTATCGGCGACGCGTTCAACGATGTGTCAGTGCCGTACCACCTGACGACGATGGAGTTCAACGAAGAAGTTAAGCGGCGTCTGACGGACGACGGCATATATGTGATGAATGTGGTGGACAAGTTCCACAGCGGCGGCTTCCTGCGCGCGGTCATTACCACGCTAAGGGCGAGTTTCCCGCATGTGTACCTGCTGGCGGACAGCGATAACTTCGTGGAAGACAACCGCTTCACATTCGTCGTCGCGGCGACGATGCAGCCGTTCACTTATGCGGATGTGTACTTCGCCAGCCATTCTCAGGGACGCGGCGATCCGGATCTGACCGTAATGCCGCAAGACGAGCTGGACGATTGGCTAGCCAGAAAGCGCAATATACTGCTGATGGACGACTATGTGCCGGTGGACAATCTTCTCGCGCCCGTATTCATGGAGATACCGTAGCCCTTCCCCTAGATGGGAAGGCTAGGATGGGGCAGAACTAAACATAGATGAACAAGATGTTTCGGCGTTATTGCAAAGATTGACGGAGTTGCGTAGGATTGCGATACACCCGTAGTTTAATTGGAAAGAACGACACCCTTACGCAGTGTTAGATTTGGGTTCGAATCCCGTCGGGGATTCTATCAGAGCGTTAACAACAAATGCCCGAATTTGCTAGTGCCCGTTTGCGTAAGGGTGTTATGTAGTTCACCGATTGAACTAAGCTAATACAGGGGCGTTCTCTGAATGAGGGGAGCGCCCTTTCTTTTGCTGTTACCCCCATCCTAACCTTGCCCCCTCTGCGGGGAAAGGGACTAGAGTGCCTGCAATGTGGCGGTGAAGGTTTGGCTCCAGTTTCGGGATGAGTGCTTTTCTACTACGGACAGGAGCTTGCGGTTGCGCCGGCGACGCTCTTCTAAGGGCATCCGCAGCGCTTGATATGTGGCTTCTGCCGTGCCATCGATGTCGTATGGATTGACTATGACGGCATCGCGCATTGTGCTTGCGGCGCCGGCAAAGCGCGATAACACCAGCACGCCCGGGGAATCCTCGCCTTGCGCCGCTACGAATTCCTTCGCCACTAGGTTCATGCCGTCTCGCAATGGCGTAACCAAGCACACATCGGCGTCGCGGTAAAAGCCCGCCAAGTCGGACTGCGCATACGACCGATACAGGTAGCGTATCGGCACCCAGCCCGCCTCGGAAAAGCGCCCGTTTATCTGCCCGACAAGGCGCTCCACCAGTTCCTTTTCCTGCACATATTCCGGCACGCGCGTACGCGACGGCGACGATATTTGGATGTAGATTAACTTGTTACGCAGATTCGAGTAGCGCTCCAGCATGCGCTCGAAGATGCGCAAACGATTCGGGATGCCCTTCGTGTAGTCAAGCCTGTCCACGCCTAGAATGAGCTGCAGGTCAGGCGTGGACGCAAGCGACAGTTCATCGACCAGGCTGCGTGTGCCATGTCCGTTGCAGTCGCCCTGACTGTCGTTGCTCCGATGCGTCTTTTTCGGGCGGAATGTGCCCGGGTCTATGCCGATGGGGAATACGCCGAGCCGCGTGGAACTGCCTTCGTAGTAGTAGGTGTCGTCGTGCGATTCGCCGCCGAGTTCAATGTCTAGCGAGTCGATGAGATTGTGCATATAGCGCTCGTTGTGCAAACCGACGAGGTCGTATTCCAGCAGCGCCTGCAGCGTATCGTGCGACCACGGCAGGATGTTGAATATCTCCGCCGGCGGGAACGGCACATGCAGGAAGAAGCCAACCTTGCCGCGCCAACCCATGCGGCGCAGTTCGTAGCCAAGGTGGAACAGGTGAAAGTCTTGCACCCATATCAGGTCGTCGCGGCTAAGCAATGGCAGCAACGACGAGGCAAAGCGCCGGTTGACACGGCGATACGAGAGGTATGTTTGACGGCGTATGTCCACATGCGAGGGGAAACTGTGGAGCAGGGGCCAGAGCGTGCGGTTGGAATAGCCAAGGTAGAACTGGCTAACCTCGTCACCGGACAGGTCCATCGTGGCATGCTGCAAACGCCCGAACACCCTGACGGTTGGTCCCATTGTGACTCGGCGGCGGGAGGTCCGGCCGCTCCAGCCGAACCACAGACCGCCGCTTTGTTCCATTGCGGCGCGGACGGCAGTAACCAATCCACCCGCAGACGCTTCGCCTCTACCCTGCTCTTCGAAGCTTTCGCTAGGCGGAACACGGTTCGACACGACTATGAGTCTGCGGTTCAGCGCCATGAACTGCCGCCTTTCAGAGCACTATGCCCCGCCGCATTATGCCGCACTATGAACGATTGTTGATGCTGAAATCGATGCCTATAGGGGTTCCCGCTTGAATATCACGCGGTCAAGCGTGTACTTGCCGCCGCCGATAACGCCGATAATGCCCGCAATGATGAACCACAGGATGGTAACTTCGCCGCCGTGCGCCACGAACGCATTGCCACCGTCCGGAGGATTGGGATACAGGTGCGGCCAGGGCCAGACAGGGCTAAGCATGGCATGCACGCCGAAGTACGCAATTATCATCGTTACGGCGATAGCGCCTGCGCCAAGCCGCGTTAAGAAGCCGAAGCCGATGAGCAGCGCAGCAATCAGCTCTACCCAGCCTGCGAGGTCAACCAGCGCGCCAAGCCCGTTGGGGTTTGCGCCGGCGGGGAATCCCCACAGCAAGAACGCCTTCTGGATTCCGTGCAGGAATACCAGAATCGCGAATATTACGCGGAACAGGAGCCAAAACTCGTCCGCATACTTTTCCAAAATACCGCCGAAGATACCGGGTTGAGTGTCATTTTCCTGCATGGATACCTCCTAGCCTTTGGGGTGTCTTACATGAACCTGCTCAAATAAATTTGAGCAATATCATGCATTAGGCTGTCAGTATGCACCGCATAGTTCAATGTGTCAATATCTTATGCGTGCGAGATGCGAATGACAAACGGAAACCAGGTTGCGTTGACATTTGAGGCATATGCTATGTTGGAAAGCATGGCTAACACGAGACTGATTACTGCTAAGCTAAACGGTTAAAGATACGCGAATTTCTTCGCTCCGACCGCAGAGTGTATATCAAAGACGAGAGCGACTGTCGGAACTCCATAGGGGCAATCGTCCGGATTAACAGAACAGGGGCGGCGTGGCGGGACCTGCCGGAGAAGTTCGGGAAGTCTAATAACCAATGCTGCTAGTTTGGGACATAGGTTGAAAAAGCCATGGGTATGCTCAATTATGTGAGTTCAACAACGCTCGCAGTGGAATGGGCTTGAGACTGATGGGTATGAACGAGTTCGACTTACCATCGCTCAATTCACACTCTGATTTTCAACTTGCACATCGGGTTAGTTAGCTTTGTCGAGCAGGTCTGTGAGGATTGCCATGCGCATTACCAGCGAGTTTTCGGATTGGCGGTAGAAGGCAAGGCGGTCGTCTTCGACTTCGACGGTGAAGTCGCCGCTGCGCTGCATCGGGTCTAGGATGACGCAGTTGCTCTTCAGCCTGTCCATGAAGGCGCGGTCGATGCGCAGGTTGAGCGCGCCACGCGAGCGCAGCAGCCGCGCATGCGCAAGCGTTCGCGGCGCGTTGAGGTAGATGCAATCCACAGATTCTAGTGCGTCCAAGTCCTTCTCAACGCTGATATTCATACCGCGCTGGCGGCAGTAGCCGAGCACGTCAGGGTCCGCGTTGCCGCTTGACGGCACGAGAATAGCATTGACGCCATCGAAGAGCGCGAGACCGCGCAGCAACGCGTTTACATTGCGGTGTTCCAGCCTGCCCACGACGGCTATGCGCGCGCCGTCGATGCCGCCGAGTTCGCGTTGCAGTGTGTACAGGTCGGCGAGCGCCTGCGTGGGATGATCGTCCTCGCTGCCGCCGTTGATAACCGTCAGAGCATCCGCGAACTCCGCGCGCTCCACGACGCCCGCCGCGCTGCTGCGAAGCACGACCACATCGATGCGCAAACTCGCCAGAATCTTGATGATGTTGTCCATGTGGCTCGCGTTGGACACAGGGAAGAACTGCGACGCGTCCTCCGTCTGGTACACCTGCCCCCCGAGCAGCCCCATCGCGCGCTCGAACGAAGTACGCGTCAGCAGGCTCGGCTCATAGAAGAGCGAATACAGCGCGAGACCTATCAGCCGTCCGTCTGCGGCGCCGTCGGCACGCAGCGTCTCGCACAACGGAAACAGCCGCGTCTCGATATGCGCCCTATCGAGCTGGCTAGTGGCGGTCAAGTGTCGAAATTCTGGCATGGGTATTCTCACTCGGATATTGCTTATCAATGTCGCTTTTGCATCTGAAAGTGTACAGCAAAGTAGGCACGCGGCGCTATGAATGGCGAGGCGGCGACCAATCCTGTCCATTCCGTTAAGTTTCGTTATACGGGTAGGATCTTTTCGTTCTCGGTCGATTATTCATGGCATTTCGAGCTAAGCGAGAAATCTAAACGCGTTGACTACGGACAGGCTTGTTTCCACACAGCGATTTTA
>VXRI01000023.1 GCA_009838595.1 Chloroflexota bacterium
ATGGCGGCATGACGGTATATTTCGAGCACCCGCCCAGGGCTTATTTCCCGGCTACCGGCTCTTCCACTTACGATTGGACTAATGATTTAGTTGATGCCACTACGGGCCCCAATAGTTATTTGCGCTTGTACCTGCCCGCATACATGGCGCACGAGTTAGGCCACACTGCCGGGCTAGGGCACAGCCAGTCGAGCAACGACATCATGAGTGCTCCTCCCGCAGAGAGAACCTCTCTCTCCAGTGCCGACAGAAGAGCGGTTGGGTTGATTTACAACAACCACACAAAAAACCACCAGTGAGAGGCACACAAGGCAAAGAAGGTGAACTATGCGCTATGAATTTGGAGAAGGGTTCTACTCGCCGACGCGTCGGCAGCGGCATTTCTGGACATACGCGCTTATGCTGCTTTTCGCCGGAGTAATCATGACCGCTTGTGGTCGCGCACAGGAGCCTGTCCTCACTACAGCGTCCAGTGCGCCGAACCCTTACGGCCCGCTTTCGCTGGACGAGCGCATATTCTTTGCGGATGTGATAGCGATTGTTCTGCCAATCTCCACAGAGGCAGGCGTTCTCACGGTAGATGGACTGAACTCTGAAACGCTCTACAGCCCTGTGGTACAGTCCCGCTTCGAGGTGATCGAATATCTCAAAGGCGATGGCGATTCCGAAATCATCGTGGATAAGAAAGACCTTAGAGCCCTTGTATCCTCCGATGAACAGGCGCTTCAGACCGCAGAGAACGAGGTGTCCGCGCAACTCTCTGAACTTGGTAGCGGCGATGCCGTAGTCTTCCTACAACTCCTGGAACACAACTCGGACTTCGTTTTGGATACAACTCTGAAATCAAGTGGAGGCGATTGGAGGCAGCACAACTCACAGACCGGACTGTTTTCCGTCGATGGTGATGTCGGCGGCGCGTCCGCGACTTTCAGCATAGCCTCTGGATTAGGCACCTCGGCGTCTGCGGGGAGTGAGGCGTTCTCAATATACGAACTGCGTGAGCGTATCAAGGCAATGGACACTTTGCTTAGAGAGGGCGAAGGCATCGAAGGCTGGAAAGAGTGTATCAAGTCTAAGCTGCTTTATGCTAATTATCTCCGCACATACCGAGCAACGCATGGTGAGGATCCGCCCGACACGGCTGAACTCGGACCACTCCCTTCCGGGCAACCAGCAGGATTCACAGTGCATAGTGGCCACAGAATAGGAATAGGGTATGACAAAGAGTGGCTGAGTGGAGACGACTCTAGGTTCTTCAAAGTCCTATTACTTGAGGGAGGGCAAATAATCTCACCGGACTACTGGGCGACGCGCGATCAGGTCACAACCTATTACATTGAAATTAGAGCGACGCGCCCGCTCTATTCTGGGCTTTATGAGATAGATCGCTATGGACAAGATCCGGAGGAAATTCCATGCGAATTCGTTCAACCGCCTTCCACTTGGAGGTTCACATTCGAATCTGCCGAAGGCACGCTACACGAAGCCTTCTTCGATCCGGTTGCGCTTGGCGACGCAGTAGGCGCGGACGGCGCAAGCGGTGTGCTGAAGCCTGTGTCGTTCGCGCTCGACGGCAGCGGCGCCACGATAGAGCGCATCGACTGGATCGACGGGCAGGTGCGGATGTCGCTTGCGCCGCACACCGCGCTCCCCGACCATCACATCGACTTCATCGCGCTCGACGGCTCGGTATCTCTGCAGCTGGACTTTGATGACGCAGTGGAAGTCGAGGACACGGACGGCAACCGAACGCTCGTCTGGGGCGTGTGCGAACAGCCGTGGAATGACGGTGACCTGCTTATGCTGCGGATAAGCGAAAGCCCCGCCGACCTCGCGGGCGTTACATTCAACGCCGACTGCGCGCCATCACCGCAACTTACGCCAACTCCCGCGCCATAAGCGTCCTCATTGCCAATCATGAGAGCGGCGTTGACGCCGAATATCTACTCCAGCAGCGCCTCGCTCAGCCGGTGTATCACAATCTCCAGCTCGTCGTCGTCCAGGTTGAACGGGTCAACCGCTAGTTCGTCCGGGTCGAAGATGTCGTGCAGGTAGATGGGCGGGTCGCCGGCGACCATCGCGGCATAGACTTCGTTGCGCCCCGGTCCCCGCCACTCGCGCCCAAAGCGCATTACGGCGTGCGGAATGAGGTAGTTGAACTCATCGTGCTCCAGCGATACGCGCAAGCCCGGCACTTCGGACAGAGCGTCCACGACTTTCTGCGCCATGCCGTTGTACCGCGCCATCTCCGCGTCTTCGTCTTCGTCCACGAATATCTGAATCGCGCGCAGCAGCCCGACTATTTCTTCCTTGGCGACCTTCATCCCGCGTCCGATGAACTGGTGCGGCGCGGCATTGGCGAATGCCGCGTCTATCAGGTCTTCGCGTCCGCAAAGTATGCCCGTGCCTTGTGGCCCCCGCACGCCTTTGCCGCCGCTGTATATCACCATGTCCGCGCCCTCCGCCGTGAAACGCCGCAGATTGGCGCGCGGAGGCAGCATCGACGCCGCGTCCACGATGACCGGCACGCCGTGCCTATGCGCTATCTCGCACACTTCGGGGAACGGTATCGCGCGCCGCGTGATGAACGGCGAGAACAGGTACGCCACCGCCGCCGTGTTCTCGGTGAAAGCCGCCTCGAGCTGCCAGGGCTGGCATCGTCTGCCGTCGCCAATCTCCACGAACTTCGCGCCCACGGATATGTAGCACTGGTCGTAGGGAAAGCGGTGGCTCTTGTGGATGATGATTTCGTTCTTCATGCCGCTCGAATCGGGCAGCCGGTCCATCTTGGCGGGGTCGGAGCCCGCGATAACCGCCGCCGCCTGCAGCACGAGACCGCCCGCCGCGCCGCTCGACACGAAGCCCGCCTCCGCGCCGGTGGCGTCCGCGATGACGCGGCTCGCCGCGCGGTTCAGGTCGTCCAAACTGACCATCATATTCGACGCCTTGTTCATCGCGTCCAAAATCTCGGTGCGCGTCTTGCTGCCGCCGTACGCAGTCGTGCTGCCAGACGCCGAGATGACGCGCTTTACGCCAAGCGCGCTGTAGATGCCTTCGGGATCGCCGCTCCATGCCATATCGCACCTCCGATTGGGTGTATGTATCCTAATTTTCGCCCTTCGCTATGGAAGGGGAGTTCAACCGTCTATCTCAACCATCTATCTAAAGCAAGATTATAGCACCTAGCGGCGGATTTGAATGAACGGGTCGTTTGCGCCGATAGGCGGTAATGCTTCTGCGTCAATCTTCTGCAGAGCGGGCGCGCGCAGAGCCGACTATTCCACTTGTACAGGATGCCTGACTTACGATATGCAATACTATGTATTTAAGTAAATGCATATTTATAAATAGCGTACATATAGATTGACAGAAATGTTAAGATGAACGACAGTGTTGATGCGATCTACGTGCTTATATGCATGTATCGCTTGAACCGTCGACAATCTGTGCGGCGTGTCAGGTGAGCCTGCAAGCATTCTTATGGGCACGCCTCAGTAATCATAGTAGTCCCAATGACAATAATGTCAATGATTTGAAAGGAGTTGCAATGGCTGACGATAGAGGTTCAATTAACCGAGCTGCCGACCGATCCGCCCGCTTGGGCGGCGCCTTTCTGCTGTTGACCGCGTTGGTCACGGCGGTCATGGTATATGCCCGCGTCGCTTCCGACGCCGACCAGCAGACGCTTGCGGGGTCTCTGTTGGCTATATCCGAGAATCGGGGGATGTATGGCTTGTTCGGCGCGAGCCGATTGCTATCAGGTGTAACCTTGATTCTGGGAGGCTGGTTCTTGCTACGGACATGGATAATCCGCGACCGATGGGCGACGCCCTGGGTCCCATACCTGTTCGTTGGCTCAGGCGCCTGCACTGCCGTGTCGGGCGCATGCGCTATCCTCATCGGCATCCAATCTGACGGAGCAGTCGCCGGCAGTGTTGCGGGAATTGCTGCGGCGGACAATCTGCGCTGGATAATTGGCAAAGTCGGTTTCAGCGCCGCCGGCGTAGCGCTGATGATAGCGGCGCGCTTCCAGTGGGGAGTGGGTGGAACGCTCCGCAAGGTTGCGCCGGTGTCGGCGCTCTTGGGCTTTGCCATGCAATTTATTTGGCTGGACTCGGCAACAGTGGCGCATCCCGTCATCGGCAGCCTGTTCTTCATCTGGCTTTTAGCGATAGGTACGATGCTTGCCACCGGGCAAGTGGAAAAGCATTCCGTCAAGCGATACAGCGCCGAAATGCCTGCCGCCGGCGCATGAACGGCGATAGCGGGCAATACCGCGAGCCTAGCGTCGCCGGCGCGTATCCGCTGCGTACTGGCGCTCACCGCTCCGCCTTTACCCAAAGCCTTGCCCCGTCCGAAATCAGCTCCACCGTCCCATGCTCTGCTGTCAGATATAAGCCGTCTTCTCCTACGAACTCACGCAGGCGTTCCACTACGCTCGCGTCAGGATGTCCGAAGCGATTGTCCGCGCCCACCGAGACGACCGCGATAGCAGGGCTGACCGCGCTCAGGAATTCCAACGTGCTGCTACTGTCGCTGCCGTGATGCGCCACTTTCAGCGCATCGCTGTCCAACGCTGCGCCGCTCGCCACCAGCGTTCGCTCCGCCTCCGTGAATATGTCACCGGTCAGCAAGATGCTAACATCACCATGCACAAGACGCAGAACCACCGATGCGTTGTCCGTGTCCGATGCCGTGCCGAGTGAAAGGTCATAGGGAGGCCAAAGAGCTTCGAGTCGCGTGCCTTCGCCTAGCGTGACTACTTGCCCCGCGCGCGCTTGTATAACAACTGCGCCTTGCGCTTCTTCGGCGGCTACGGAACGCGCCCACGCCTCATACACTGCGCTATCGTACTCGATGCGCCGCTCCAGTATCGCGCCGACCTCATATCGCTCTAGTACCAGTGGCAGCCCGCCGATGTGGTCGCTGTGTGGATGCGTGGCGACTATGAGGTCAAGAAACCTGTCGTTGAATTGCATTCGCTCGCCTAGCAGCCGCGCCAATACCAGCCCGTCCGTACCGCCGTCAACCAATACCTGCTTGCCGCGCGGCGTCTCGATGAATATCGCATCGCCTTGCCCTACGTCTAAGAACGCCACGCGCAGCAAATCGTCCCGCGTGAACGCCTGCGACCACGCCAGCGATGCGACGAATGCGGCAGGCACAAGCAGCCACATGGCGATGTGCGCTAACTTGCGAGCGCTGCCTCTTGCCCTCGGAGATGAGACGCCGGATGATTCGTCCTGACTCACCGCCTTCATCGCAGAGCCGTGTTCGCCGGTCGTTTGCACCGCCGCGCCATGATTGCCATTCGCTGCTGCAGGTTCCCATCCGCCAGCCGACCGCGCGTCGGCCATCCGCCGCCATATCGCTCGCGCTTGCCCGTGGAACATCGTCAATGCGCCATACATCAGCGCCAGCGCGCCGTAGTACACAGCAACCGCCCACGCCGGCACATTGCCAATCTCAACCGAAACGCCCGGCAATCCGGCAAGCATCGTCACCACGCCCGACAGATATGCCCCTACGCCCCATGCGAGCCAGCCGAACGGCATTGCGAGCGTTGTGCTTGCCAACCCGATGATTGCCGCGCCCGCGCTTCCCATTATGAGCCATGGCAGCGCGGGCAGCGTCAGCGCGGACGCCGGTATGCCCATCGTGGACACGCGCTCGAAGTGCAGCGCTATCAGCGGCAGCGATGCGATTGTCGCGGCGAGGGATACGCCCAGCATGTCCGTGAGCGCGACGGCGGGGGCGCGCAGTGGAGAGCGCCATGCCAACCGTTCTTCCAGGCGCGCCTTAATCGCATCGCCGAACATGTCCGAGAACGCCGCTATCCCCGCTATCGCCGCGAAGCTGAGTTGGAACGATATGCTGTACAGCACGCTTGGCGACACGGCTACCATCAGCGCGGCTGTGAAGCCTATCGGCGCGAGCGAGCCGCGCTGCCTGCCGAACGCCAGCGCCGCCAGATACACACTGCCCATAATGCACGCCCGCGTTGCCGACGGGGACATGCCAGCGAGCAGGCCGTACAGCCATATGACCAGCAGCGGCGCGATGAGGTGCAGATGCCACTTTCTGCCGAATATCGCTGCGCCTGCGGATAGGCTGACGCTGAGTAGTATGCCGACATGCAGCCCTGAAATCGCCAGTAAGTGCGCCGCGCCGCTGCGCCGGAAATCTTCTGTCAGGTCGGACGGCATGCTGCGCCGCAGTCCAAGCAGCGTCGCTTGGCTCAACGCCGCCTGAGGCTCCGGTACCACCGCTGCGATGGATTGCGCGAGCCGCCGCCGCATATCGTACAGCGAGCGGTAGAACGCGCTGCCCTCGCCTGTGCCAATGATCGTTACGCTGCGAGCGTCCATCACTTCCGATATACCTTGCCGCGCCAGATATGCCGCATAGTCGAAATCGTCCAACTGCGGCGGCTCGCTGATACGCCCACGCAGGAGCAGGCGATCACCGTATCGGAAGTAAGGCGCATCCCGCTGCTTGGCAATCCCCGCATCCGCGCGCGCCGATACTAGCAGCGTGCCATTCGCGTCCGTCCAATCCGCGCCGCCCGCGTATATGCGCTCCACTTGCAGCCGGAATCGCGAGAAATCGCCATACCCATCCACATCGCTGACGACAACGCCCTCTACTTGCTGAACGCGCGGACCGGCATACATGGTCAGCGGCGCATCATCGCCCACCGCCACGCGCGCCCCGCCAAGCGCAAACGCGAGCATCATCACCGCAGGCAGCACCGCCAAGCGCAGCCGTCCAAGCAATACCACGCCAACCATCCCAGCCACCGTGAACAACGCCAGCGCCCCCGGCGGCGCGCCAACCAGCGTACCACCCACAAATGCAATCGTCGCACAAAGAAGTTTCATAGATGTAATCTAACAAGATAGACAAGATATTCAGGAAAAGATAAAG
>VXRI01000317.1:0-730 GCA_009838595.1 Chloroflexota bacterium
ATTCCCAGCACGATTATAGCAATCTTGCGTATTTCCACATCGGCATACGGGCTGCCGCGCATTTCGATGAAGTGTCGCCACGCCCGCACATTGCCGGTTACAAAAATCTTCGACTCGGTGGCGTTGGGCAATACAGCGCGCGCCGCTTGTCTGATGGCCTTGCGATGATCCGTCGCCAACTCGAACTTCTCGCGCGGAATGGCGGTCTCCAGCGCTTCAACGAGCGTCTCATAACTCGCCGCCGCGCGCTCGATAGCCTCATCGAATGCAAATCTGACGGATTCGTCCGCTGCATCGGCAATCGCCGGCGGCGCGACGAATCTGCCTGCGCTCTCATCGACATACCTTTGACTGCGCTGGCTGTATGCGAACCCGGCGCGGTGGCGCACAAGCTCGTGCGTTAGTGAGCGCGACACACCTGTGAACACAAAGCCATAGTTGATGTGTTCGAACACGCTGCCGTCCTTGGAACGCAGCAGGTTATTGATGAAGTTGCTGATGTCTCTTCTACCCCTGCCGTAGCTCATGTAGCACAGCCGCGCCGAAATTTCCGCAATCGCGGCGGATTCGTCGTCGCCCGCTCGGATGCTATCCGGAATGCCCGGCACGCCCTCGTCATCAAGAAACTCCGCGACCTGCTCCCACACTACCGACGGCTTGGAAACCAGAAATACCTTTGGCTCTGCAATAGTTACGCTCAAATCCCTGCCATCCTTGACAGCGGTGGACA
>VXRI01000317.1:740-6884 GCA_009838595.1 Chloroflexota bacterium
AATATTTTTCTGCTCCTGCTGTTCCACTTTGTCCTCTCTCCCGCCCGATGGGGGAAAGTTGGGACGGGGTGATGAACGCAGATGAACGAAATTGCTGCCTAACCGCAATCTTTGAGTTCTGCACTTAACCTATATTGAAAGTATAGTAAACTGAAAGATAGCCAAAGGTTAGTAAATTAACAAAACCGGCGGAGGAATTAATCCACCCGCCGGTGAGTTATCGGCAAAAGTTGTGGTTCCCCGCAGTTACAGAGACATTACAGGATAATTCTCAGCGGATTTTCCAGCCGTTGCTTCACATCAATCAGGAACTGCGCGCCTTCTGCACCGTCCACTACGCGGTGGTCGGCGGAGATGGTAGCGTTCATCGTTTGGCGAATCACAATATCGTCATCGCGGACGACAGGACGCTTTGCGACCGTGCCTACCGCGAGAATCGCAGTCTGCGGCGGCTGGATTATCGCCACGAATGTGCTTACATCGAACATGCCCAAATTGCTAATGCCGAATGTGCCGCCCGTGTACTCGTCCGGACGCAGGGCGCCGTTCTGGGATCGGTCGGCGAGGTCTTTGCTCGCCTGCGCTATCGCCCGCAGCGACATCCGCTCGCAGCCCATTATCGCGGGCATTAGCAATCCCTCTTCAACCGCCATCGCAATGCCGATGTTGACGCTGTCGTTCGGCCGAATAACATCGCCGTCGAGGTAGGCGTTGAACTTCGGATACTGCTTAAGCGCATCGGCGCACGCTTTTATTATCAAGTCGTTCACCGTAACCCGCACGCCCTCACCTTCAAGCGACTTGTTAATCTGCTGGCGCAGACTCATCGCCTCAGTCATATCGACCTCGGAAGTTACATAGAAGTGCGGCTTTTCCTGCTTGCTGCGCACCGTAACGCGCGCAATCTGCTGCCGCATCCGTGACAACGCCATGCCATCGCTTGTGGCTGTCGCCGGTTCCGGTGCGACTTCTTCGACTTCTTCTGCCACTGGCTCTGGGGCAGCCTCTTCCTCTAAGGCTTCCTTTTCTACGACTTCTTCTACAGGCGCATCTACTTCTTCAGCGACGGGTTCAACGACTTCCGGCTCTACCGGCTCCGGCTCTTCGTAGTTGAGTACATCGTCCTTGACGATGCGACCGCCGGGTCCCGTGCCCACGACCTTGCTAATGTCGATGCCGCGCTCGTCCGCGATGCGCCGCGCGATTGGGGATGCGCGCAGTGGCGCTGACGGTGCCGGCGGCTGTGCGGATTCGGGTGTAGGCTCCGGCTCCGGCGCTTCTTCGGCCACGCTGGTACCGGCGGCCGGCATGGGAATAGCGCCGCTAGACGCGATGTCCGGCTCATCGTCGGGCGTGTCGTCGCCGGCCGGTTCGTCCGTCGCGTCATGTTCAGGTGCAGCGGCAGGCGCGCTTGCGGGCGCTTCGCCCTGTGCGCCTATGACGGCGATAGGCTCGCCAACGGGCACGGTCGTCCCTGCGGGGACGATGATGCTGTGCAGCACGCCATCCGCATACGACTCGAACTCTACGACTGCTTTGTCGGTCTCGATTTCGGCGATGGGTTCGCCGTTTGCCACCGCGTCTCCCTCACCCTTAAGCCATCGTAAGACCGTCCCTTCCTGCATGTCGTAGCCCATCTGTGGCATTGTCAGTTCTGTTGCCAATCCAAACCCCCTATTGCAAGCAAATCACATAATTAAGTTAAGCGTGTGAAGGATAAAGCGCAAGGTTTTACTAGGCTATGCATTGCGTATCTACTGGCATACCACGCGCTGAAGCATAATAAAAATAAGCGTGATAAATAATGCCCCAATCTTTAACGGGGGTTTGCCTTGAATTGCGCGCACTCTAATGCTCTATGCCTTCATCCTAACCTTCTATCAGAAGAGAAAAGGACTTCTGGCAGGCAAAAATCGTTGCTCGAAGTAGCAAGGGATTGCGCCAAGTCAAACCTCACCGCAGACTGCTAAATGCCGTAGCTATCGTTAAGCGCTTGCAGGACGCGTTCTGCTGTCGGGATCGTAGCGGCTTCTAGCATGCCGTTATATGGCGCGGGCACATCCACGCCGCCTACGCGCGCGACGGGACCGTCTAGGTCGTCGAATGCCTCTTCCTGTATCGTACTGGCAACCTCGCCGCTAAAGCCGCCGGTGCGCCAAGTCTCTTCGACCACGACGACTCTGTTCGTCTTGCGGACGGACTGCAATACGGTGTCCTTATCCCACGGTCGCAGCGTGCGCAAGTCTATGACTTCCGCTTGCCTGCCGCGCTCTTCCAACATCGCAGCCGCCTGCAGCGCGATATGCGTCATGCGTGAGTACGCGACAATCGTAACATCGTCGCCCGAGCGCTTGATGTCTGCCTTGCCGAACGGGATTTCGTACCAGTCGTCCGGCACATCACCGCGCATGCCATACAGCAGCGAGTGCTCTGCGAACAGAATCGGGTTGCCGTCCTTCATCGCAGTGCGGAACAGACCAAGCGCGTCATAAGGCGTCGCAGGCACCACGACCTTGAGACCCGGCACGGAGGCATACCAGTTCTCAAAGCTCTGCGAGTGTGTTGCCGCCAACTGGCCGCCGCCGCCGGTTACCGTACGGATTACCAGTGGCACGGTAAACTGTCCGTCCGACATATAGCGTAGCTTGGCGGCATGGTTGACTATCTGGTCGATGGCGACAAGGCTGAAGTTGATGGTCATGAGTTCGACTATCGGCTTCAAGCCTGCCAGCGCCGAGCCGACGCCTGCGCCGACGATTACGGACTCGGATATGGGCGTGTCCATAACGCGCTCTGGCCCAAACTCGTCGAGGAAGCCGCGCGTTACGGCATAAGCGCCGCCATACGCGCCGATGTCTTCGCCCATGATAAACACCCGGTCGTCTTCTAGGGCTTCACGTAGCCCCTTGGCGACGGCCTCCCGGAGAATCATCTCAGCCATATCCTACTCCAGAACTATGCGTAAACGTTTCTATACATCGCGTCCAGGTCGGGCGTGGGGCTGTCCTCGGCGAACTGCACGGCGTCGCTGATTTCCGCCTCAACCTTCGCGTTGATTTCCGCAAGCTCGCCATCATCCACTATCTCGAATTGCAGCATGAAATTCTTCAGGCTTTCTATCGGGTCTTTGATACCCAACTCTTCCGCTTCATCGCGCTCGCGATACATCGTCGGGTCTGCCATAGAATGCCCGCGGTACCGATAGCACATCGCCTCGATGAAGCGAGGACCGCCGTCCTTTCGCATGGACTTAACGGTTTCGCTAACGCACTCATTCATCCCCAGCACATCCATGCCGTTAATCTGCACGCCGGGTATGTCGTATGCGGCTGCAGCTTCGTAGATATGCCTGCCGCCGGCGCGTGAGCGATCGACGTGCGTGCCCATGCCATAGAGGTTGTTTTCCAGCAGGAACAGAACGGGGAGCTTCCATACGGACGCCAAATTGAGCGTCTCGTGGAACTCCCCTTGGTTCACGGCGCCGTCGCCGAAGAAGCACACGGTAATGCGGTCTTCTTTGCGATACTTACTCGCGAGCGCCAGCCCCGCGGCGATAGGCATCTGCCCCGCGACGATGGCATGCCCGCCCATGAAGTGCTTCTTGGAGTCGAACAAGTGCATCGAGCCGCCCTTGCCGCCGCTGCTGCCCGTCGCCTTGCCGCACAACTCCGCCATGGCTATCTTCGTGTCCATGCCCTTGGCGATGGCGTGTCCGTGGTCGCGATAATGGCCGATAACATAGTCGTCCGGGCGAAGTGCCGCCATAGTGCCGACCGCGATCGCTTCTTCGCCGATGTAGAGGTGCAGGAAGCCGCGAATTTTGCCTTGCATGTAGAGGCGTCCGCATGCTTCCTCGAATCGTCTAATCAACAGCATCTGCCTATAGAACTCGGCTAACTGCTGCTTGTTCAGTGTCGATTCCACTTTGGCTTTTCACCTCATCGTCTATCGGCGTATCTTGAGCGTAATTCTGGTGTGCATCTCAGGTAGTTTGGATTTGTCTAGCCTGTATATTGTACTTGTGCAGACTGACAAGTGTCGTTGGCACTTAAGGATAATGCCTAATTGTTATAGTTAGCCATTATCGTCATTCATATTGACCCATTCCCGCTGATAGTGGCAGGGTAGGATGGCAGTGAACTGAATTATGCCCGCATCTGCTAAATGTGAATGGCTTCGCCTTCGGCTGCGAGCGCCGCTTCCTTAATTGTTTCGGATATGGTCGGGTGCGGATGCACTAGCCAACCGAGCTCGGTGGTCGTGCCTTCAAGCAGGCGTGATAGCCCGACTTCGCCCAGCAACTCGGTCGCCTCCGGACCTATTATATGCGCGCCTAGCAGTTCGCCAACTTCTCTATCGACGACGAGCTTGACCATGCCGTTCGTCTCGCCCATAGCGAGAGCCTTGCCGCTCGCCGCCATCGGAAATCTGCCGACATTGTACGAATACCCGCCGTCCGCCGCCTGCTGCTCGGTCAAGCCGAAACTGGCAATCTGTGGACGGCAGTATGTCGCGCGTGGCATAAGGGTGTAGTCCAGCGTCATTGGGTTCATGCCCGCTATCGCCTCGACAGCGGTTACTCCCTGCGCGGACGCCACATGCGCCAGCGGCAGCTTGCCAGTCACATCGCCGATAGCATACACGCCCGGCGCATTCGTCCGCATCTCGTCGTCAACGGGAATGAACCCGCGCTCGACATTGACGCCAGCCGTTTCAAGTCCGATACCATCGGAATTGCCTTGCACGCCGATAGCGACCAGCACTTTGTCGCACTCTATTTCGCTGTCCATGCCGTCCGCGTCGGTTACCGTAACTGTGGCGACACCATCGTTGACGACAACGCCCTTTACCATTGCGCCTGTCTTGTATCCGATGCCGCGCCGTCGGAATGCTCGTTCGAGGTGCTGGCTGATTTCTTCGTCTTCAAGCGGAACGAGGCGTGGCAGCATTTCGACAATCGTAACTTCCGCGCCGTAGGAATGGTAGATGTCCGCGAACTCCGCGCCGATAGCGCCGCCGCCCACGATAACCACGCGGTCAGGCACTTCGCGCAACACGATGGCTTCGCGCGAAGTTAACACGATCTCGCCGTCAACAGGAATGTTGGGGATGTGCCGCGCGCGCGCGCCAGTCGCCACGATGATGTGGTCCGCGCTGATGGCGCGTTCTGCGCCGTCGATGGATACGGTGCCGCCGCCGCGTAGTGCACCGCGCCCACTGATGTGCTCTACGTTGTTCTTTCGCAGCAATGACCCTACGCCGCCGGTCAATCGCCTGACGACCTGCCTGCTGCGGTCGATAGCCTTGCCATAGTCATAGCTAACTTCTCCGGTGGTGATGCCGTACTTGTCGGCTTCCTTCACGAGGTCGAGCACTTCCGCATTTCGCAGTAATGCCTTGCTGGGTATGCAGCCCCAGTTCAGGCACACGCCGCCGACATTGTCGTCTTCGATGACCGCTGCGCTCAGGCCGAGCTGCCCAGCTCTTATCGCTGCGACATACCCACCAGGCCCAGCGCCGATAACAACCACATCATAGTCTGCCAATCAAACACCTCAATAGAAGCCATGAGAGGCAACTTCGCGCAAGCAAATCCTCTCGAATATCAATCAAGTGTCTATTCTACACTATCCGCGATACTTCAATAAAGCGTGCGACGACACACCAATTCCGCAATTCGGCACAAAACGGATTCTAGGCTTTGTTAAGATATGCCGAACCTGTTGCGCGTGTAGGACACGCGTGAAAGAGTTTCGCTAGCTTGAGAGTTGTTTCTCTTGTGATATAGCGTCAAAAGTATGTGAATTGTGCTGAACAAAAGATCGTGAGGCTTGCTTGCTCGGTGCCATAGCGCGTGGTGACACCCCATAGGTGAAACATCATGCGTTTCATATTTTTCTTTGATGCTCAAATGGTGTCTCACCAGCCTTCACCCACCGATAGAATACCCGTCTAGCCCTATCAGCGGCGCATCAACGCATCGCACTCCACCTGCTTGGGATAGGTCGTTTTCTGTAACCTTCGACTGATTTTTTGACAAAGGATCTTATCCGAAACGCAGCAAGTGCCATAGCTTCAAAATCCGTACAATTGAGTATTTGATAAGTATTTTACTATTTTCTAATACTCGGTACACTCATATGA
>VXRI01000013.1 GCA_009838595.1 Chloroflexota bacterium
TTTCGAACTTTGTGATAGGTTGAATTAACTTTGAAGTCCTTGTATCGTATCTGACACTGAGCTGTAAGTTCAGCATAAGTAAGAGGATAGCGGTCTTGTATTTGTTCCTCGGTAAGCTGAACTGCAGTTGCCGATGGATCATCTGTAATGCGTATGGGCAAGGCTTCGCTCGATTTTGACCTCACAAAACGAACTTCGACATTTATCGCTACTGAATAAGGTGATTCCGGTCGGGAATCAGATAATTAGAACTCGTCTAGTTGCGTAATGATGTTCTTTTCTTCCGTATTTAGCACCAGCCTTTAGGCAGTGGATTGTAAGTCTTTGAATGATAGAGGCATCAACTGAAGATCAAATTCAGTAAGTTCCTCTCCGAACCATTCGCGACTGGCGGTTGCAAAGTTTCTCACGCAGGCTGTACTGAACTGATACAGGCGAACTTGCAATTGTTTAGAAGGACTGTAAAAGTGCGTAGCAGAGTCACGCACTTCAAGCATAGCGTCAAGGTTGTGCCACGCCTTAGGGTCAAGGCAGTTTTGATTCATAAGTTGTTTGGCAAGATAGTCTAGACCTCGTGTGAAGGGCGTCCCTGACCGATTTCTCTTGATATAGCGTTTCCTGCTTTTGCTCCCATCTTTATTATTGCGGTTCTCATAGACGTACAGACTATTCACCTGGTTTTGGTGAATATCGAGCCATTTCGCCTTCAGGAGTAGCTCCCAACTATTGATGGCAAGGATTGCGAAAGACTCCGAACGATAAGGAAAGCCAGGTTTGTTGTAGATCTCAACGGAGGCAACCATCGCCGACTTTGCTCGTTCCAAAAGTTCGCTTGAGCGTGATTTCACTGGTTCTACCTCCCATAGGGAATAGTCAGTCAGCCTACTCACTTGTGAATCTGTACAATCGCCATCCCCCATCAACGGCAGCTACTCCCCCAGGCTTCCTATCTTGTTAACCCGTGCCATACCGCGCCGCATATGCCTGCCCGTACATTTGCATCGCCTTGTGGTGCGCTTCTGCTAGGTTGATGAGTTCGCTTGTCGTGTTTACCATCATCTCGCCTGCGTCCGCAATCTCGGTGCGGTAGTCTGCCAGATGCACGCGCCGGTTGTTCTTGCGCGTGTTGTGGTGCGGGCACAGCGGCGCGCGGTTCTGTATGTCGTTGCTGCCGTCCTTCGACTTCGGGTCTATGTGGTCAAGGTGGAAGTTGCGAGTTGTCCTGATTACCCTCCCGTCCGGCATCCGGTTCGCGTAGCCGCAGCACCACGCCATGTAGCCCGATAACTCCAGCAGCTGCGCCAGCATCTCCGCTTCCGGTATGATGCTCGCCGGCACTTTGAACTTGCGCGGCGGCAGCTCCTTGATGTCCTGACGCGCCAACGGGTCTTCGTCCGTGCGACCCGGCAGTTCTCGGGGACCTTTTGTGGTTATGTTAGCTTTGACCATCAGCAGCGGCGTCTCGGTCTGCTGCGTCCCATCGACAGCGTAGTTGAACTTGGTGAACTGCCTGCGCAGCACGGTCAGCGCGCGCGGCGATATGTCGCAGGCTATCCATTGACGGCCATTGCGCTCTGCGGCGACCGGCACATAAGCACACCCCGCAAAGCAGTCCAACACCACATCGCCCGGATTGCTGCTCGCCTTGATGATACGCTCCGCAAGCGCAACCGGCTTCTGCGTCGGATACCCCGTCCGTTCCTTTGCCTGCGCCGCGATTGGCCTTATGTCATTCCAAGTTGCCTGTGCGTTCATCGCAGGCTTGTTTTCGTCAAAGTAGCGCTTAACTCGCGGGACTTTCCCCCTATGCGGCCAGTACACCAATCCCGCTTTATCCAGCTTGTCTAGCTTTTCTTGACTCGTCAAGGCATTCACGTCCTGTATGCCAAGTTCCCGCATTACGGCGCGAGGAACTGCCCAATGCCTGCCAACATCAGTAGGATTTACCCCTTGCCACGGTTCGCCCGAATCGCCATGGCGGACTCCGGCGCCCGTCATATCAGACAAGGTGTATCTGCCTTTGTCGTCCTCATGTCGGTAAAATCGTTTGACATAAGATTCATCATACGGCTGATGCACTTGATTCCAGGTGTATTTGTCAGACTTAGCGTAGAACAGTATGGAATCGTAGTTAGGTCCATATCGCCTTGCGCTGTTGTGCGCGGACGTGCGCTTCCAGACAATCTCATTGCAAAGGTTGTCACCACCGAATATCGCATCCATTGTCGATTTCAGGTAGTGATTTGCAGTGGGATCGCAGTGCAGATACATGCTGCCCGTCGGCTTCAGCACTCGGTGCATCTCGATGATGCGGATCGCCATGAATGTCAGGTACGCCGCCATTCCCTCGCTGTGCGCCGAGCGCGTGGTGTCTATCACCTTGGCGAGCGCGGGGAAGTCGCTCTCGATGCGCGTAACCCAGTCCTCGTGTACATCGTCCTCCCACCGCCAGATGTCGTTGAACCGCCCCGTGTTGTCCGCGTCCGGCCATTCAATCCCCGCATTCTCCGCGTCGCGCAGGCTGCGTATCTCCCATCCTGCCAGCGTATCCAGTTCCTGCTGCCGCTCGGCGTCCGACAGCTTCGGACGCAGGTTGCCCGTGAATGTCTGGTTCTTGGCAAATGGCGGGTCTATGCAGATAAGGTCGATGGATTCGTTATCCAGCGACCGCAGCAGGTTCAGGTTGTCGGCGATGAACAGGTGGCGATTTAGCGGCTGTTCTTGTCGTTCTGGCATTGGATTGTCTCCAATTCACGGTTCAATTCCAAGTATCAGAACAATTGTAGCATAGCGACTATACTTATCCATCCATGTCAGTTTTCTAGCCACGCCCGCACATCGCTCGTCAGCCGCGCGTACTCGGTATCGCTAACTGGCGCGTCCAGCCAGTGAATGCGCTCGTCGGACAGACGAAACCAGTTGTACTGCTTTCGCGCGTAATTATGCGTCCGAAACTTAATGCGCTGAACAGCCTCGTCAAGCGCTAGTTCGCCGTCCATGTGCCGTATCAGCTCGGCATAGCCCAACCCGGATAGCGCGGAATGCTGCAAGCCGTAGCCGTTATCGCGCAACTGACGCACTTCCTCTAGCCAGCCGTCTGCCATCTGCACGTCGATTCGGTTGTCGATGCAGTCATATAACGCCGCGCGTTCCATAGTCACGCCAATCACCATCGCGTCGAAACCCGGCAGGTTCTTGCGCGCACGATCGGCGTCATATCCGGTCGCACACTGCTGTTCATTAGTGGAAGCGGTGGTCGTTGAAGCCGTAGAGGACAAGGCGACTTCGAGCGCGCGCACGACACGGCGAGGATTACGCCGGTCAATCCGCGCCGCGGCGGCCTGGTCAAACTGCTGCAGCTCGCCGTACAGAGTTGCCAAACCTTCCAATTCAAGCCGTCGTTCGAGCGAATCGCGTATTTTTGCGTTTGGCTTTACTTGGGGGACTTGCCATCCTTCGAACAACCCCCAGATGTACTGCCCAGTGCCGCCGACCACTATGGGCAGGCGCGCACGCGCGTTTTTTGTGTTGTGGATAGCTTGTTTGGCGTCTCGAATGAAGAGCGCGAGAGAGTATCGTTTGTCAGGATCGATTATGTCAACGAGGTGATGTGGTATTTCGGCGCGGTCAGCGTCCGAGGGTTTTGCCGTTCCTATGCTCATCCGGCGATAGACTTGCCTGCTGTCCGCGCCGATGATTTCGCCATCGAAGTCGTGCGCAAGGCGCATTCCTAGCGAGCTCTTCCCGATGCCGGTAGGCCCGACGATAACCAGAATTTTCGGCAGCAGCTTCTTCGCCATCCCCCTACCCCGTTCCGATTTACGCCATACTCGCTACGCTCACGATGTCCATGAATGACTCAGCGTCCAGGCTCGCGCCCCCGACTAGCGCCCCGTTGATTTCCGGCTGCGCGATGTAACCGGCGATATTGGCGGCGTTCACGCTGCCGCCGTACAGCAGCGGGACAGTGCCCGCCGTATCAGCACCGCCAAGCGCAACGAGAGTTTGCCGAATGTGCGCCATCATTGACTGCGCAATATCCGGAGACGCAGACTTCCCCGTGCCGATTGCCCAGACAGGTTCGTATGCTATGACTACACCGCTAACATCGACGCCGTCAAGCCCTGCTCGCACCTGCCGTTCCACTATTGATTTGGCATTGCCGGATTCCCGTTCTTCTAAGATCTCGCCGACGCACAGGATAGGTGTAATGCCGGTCTCCAACGCCGCCTTTGCCTTCAGGTTCACCGCTTTGTCAGTTTCGCCAAACATACTGCGCCGTTCTGAATGTCCGACGATGACATATTTACATATATCAATGAGCATGCCAGCCGAGACTTCACCAGTGTATGCGCCGGCCGCGGCATGATGCAGGTTTTGTGCACCAATAGATATATTACTATTTTGTAATGCTATTCTAACAGCCGATAGTGATATGAACGGCGGACACACGACCACCTCAACGCCTATGTTATTATTGGCTGAAATGACGTTGTTCACGCGCTCTGCTATATTTGCCGCCAGGGTCTCAGATTCCGCGAGCGTGGTATTCATTTTCCAATTGCCGACTATCATTGATATTGTCATATTGCCTCATCAATGTGAACGAAATCTAATATGCTAAATCGCAATTCATATTGCAATATGTGCTGCATGCAAGAGATATGGATATGTCAATGCTCGCAATATCCCTATGGTTATGGTCCGTACTTCAACAGTTTCCCTGCGTGAGCCATGGCAAGCAGCATAAGCTCCGTGGCAGGTATTCGGCCTAGCGAGCCTTGGGCGCACGCTCGTTCATCGAACGACCCCATATTCTCACCGACAGTCCATTCTGAGGAAATCATCATCGGCACGGGATGCCAGCTGTGAGCCGCAAGCAATGCTGGCGTGGAATGATCGCCCGCAACGACAAGCACATCCGGCTGCATAGCCACCAAGCGGTCTATACAGTCGTCGAGTGCCTCTAACGTCTTCACTTTTGCTTGGAAATCGCCGTCCTCGCCAGCTGAGTCTGAAGGCTTGTAGTGCAAGAAAAAGAAGTCGTGCTCGTCAAAGTGCTCTTCGAGAGTATCCATCTCTTCGTGGAATGTCATGCCGGTAGGAATCACCTTCATGCCGACGACCTTTGCTATCCCGCGATACATCGGATATGCCGCGACTGCGCCTGGGGTCAGTTGATAGCTTGCCCCGAAATCGGGTAGGTCGGGCAGAAGCGAGAAGCCGCGCAGCATCGCCATGTTCGCGTACTCTCGCCCGCCCAGCGTCTCTTTCGCCGCGGCAATGAATGCTCTAACCGCTTTCGCCGCGCGCTCCGATCCTTTGTCAAGCGCCCTTGCTTCTAGCGGTGCGATGCCAGTCATCTGTGGGTCAGTCTCGCTAATCTTGTCGTCAAGCCCTTCGCCGCGCAGAACCAGTACAAAACGATAATCCTGCACCGGGAGCGCCTCCACTTCCAAGCCCGGTACGTCGATTTGATTTAGCATTTCGACGAGCGGCGCGCTCTCGGCGCTGGGTATGCGTCCCGCCCTGCGATCAGTGATGTTGCCGCTGGAATCGACTGTGCATAGGTTGCCGCGCGCCGCCAAATCCCCCGCGCCAAGTGCCACATCGATTCCCAGCGCCTCAAGCACGCCGCGTCCCATCAGGTATTTGACTGGGTCGTAGCCGAAAAGTGCCATGTGTCCGGGTCCGCTGCCCGGCGTGATTCCTGACATTACCGGCGTTGTCAGCCCGCCTGCGCTGTGTTGTGCCAGCCGGTCTAGGCTGGGCAGATATGCCGTTTCCAGCTCCGATTTACCCGTGTCGGGATGCGGAACTCCACCGAGCCCGTCCACGACCAGCAGCACGATTTTAGAATCCGTGGTACGGCACACATCCGCTAGATATGGCAGGTCGATCATAAAGCAAATCCAATCGCAAATTTTATTCTTGCTATTATAATATCAATATAGAGTTTTGAAATAGCCATATCATTTGTCCGGCAGCGCAGCCACACCCGGCAATATCCTGCCTTCCATTAATTCCAGAGATGCGCCACCACCGGACGACACATGCGTCATTCTGTCCGACAGCCCAAGCGACGCAACCGCTTCCGCAGTCGAACCGCCGCCGAGAACGGTGGTCGCGCCGTCCAACGCGGCGAGCGTCTCGGCAATCGCGCGCGTTCCGTGCGAGAAAGCTTCCCACTCGAACACGCCCTGCGGACCGTTCCACATCACGGTCTTGCACTCCTGAAGCGCCTCGTTGAATTTCTGTGCCGTTTTAGGCCCTATGTCTAAAATACTGAAGCCGCTGGGAATTGCGTCTGCACCGACTGTGCAATGTGTAGCATCTTCTGCAAACGCATCAGCGACGACGACATCAACAGGCAGCAGCAACTTCGTCTTACCTCCATCGGAACGGCGAAGAAGATTATTCGCGAACGACACACGATCGTCTTCTATTGCTGCGCCCTCTACTTCGAAGCCCTGAGCCTTGATGAATGTAGCCGCCATTCCCCCGCCGATGAGCAGCAGGTCTGCCCTGCCGCTGATACTTTCCAGTACACCTATCTTGTCAGACACTTTCGCTCCGCCCAAAATCACAGCAAACGGGCGGCGCGGTGTGGTCAGCGCGCTGCCGAGAAATCTAATCTCGCGCTCCATTAACAGACCCGCGACCGATGGCAGAAAGCGCGCCACGCCTTCGGTTGAGGCATGCGCGCGGTGAGCTGCACCGAATGCGTCGTTGACATACAGAGTCGCTAGTGATGCCAGCTGCTCGGCGAATGCGGGATCGTTGCGCTCCTCTTCAGGATGGAAGCGTGGGATTTCCAACATCAAAGCATCGCCAGCAGCAAGTGCGGACGCCTTCGATCGCGCTTCATCCCCTCCGAC
>VXRI01000329.1 GCA_009838595.1 Chloroflexota bacterium
ACTCAAGCCGGATCCTAGCGCGACGTTCTTAGCGAATTCCGGCGTGAGCAGGTCGCCCGGTTCGTGCGCGTCCGAGTCTAGCAGGAGACGCGCACCGGCTGCCTTCGCTGTTCGCACGACGTGTCCATTTGTGAAGCTATGCCCCTTACGCGCGGACACTTCAAGGAATATGCCTTTTTCCGCGGCAATTCGCGCTTCTTCCAGCGTGATTAGCCCAGGATGGGCGAGCACATCCACATGATCCGAGTTGAGCGATGCCATATTCGTACCCGGTTCGACCGGCTCTACGACTGTTTCACCGTGCACGGCAACGACCTTCGCTCCAAGCAAGCGCGCATCCCTCGCCACCTCGTCGATGTCGTCCTTGGGCGCGTATGTGATTTCTACGCCCGGCAGAGCTAGAATGTCCCAGTGCTTGGATGCGGCGGCGCAGTCGATGACGAGCGTCTTGACTACATACTCCAGATTGCCGGGTCCCACATGGTCGGTGACCGCCATCACACGGTAGCCGTTATGAATGGCGCGGCGAATGAGTTCGGTGGGCGATAGAACGCCATCACTGAGGAAGGTGTGCGTGTGGAAGTCGTACATTTTCTATCCTTGGAGCATATTACTTTGAGGAGTATTCCCTTGGGCATTATCCTGATGGTCGGGCTGGTCCGTCGTATTGCATACTCTGCGGAAGAGCGGCAATCAATCCTATACTAGCCAGTGCTTTCTGCACAACATAATTTGCCACATCGTCCAGCGATTGCGGTTTCAGATAGAAGGGCGGTTCCGGCGGCAAGACCGTTACGCCAAGCCGCGAGAGTGCTGCCATATTTTCGAGGTGAATGGCGCTAAGCGGCGTCTCGCGCGGCACGATGGTCAGCGGACGGCGTTCTTTCAAGCAGACGTCGGCGGCGCGGCGAATCAGATTGTCGGCGAATCCGTGCGCAAGAGCGGCGACAGTTGACATACTGCATGGTGCGATGACCATGCCGCGTGTGGGGAACGAACCGCTCGCAATCGGCGATTGAATGTCGCCCGGCGCGCAATAGGTGAAATCGCCCAAATCGCGCCAATACTCAAGTGCCTCGCCGAACGAAGTGTCCATTTCTTGTTGCCAGACCATCCGCGCGGCGTTGGAAGCGGTTGCGATGACGGGTATGCCGCTCTGTAATACTGCGTCAATCAAGCCGTTCGCAATTATCGAGCCACTTGCTCCACTAATGCCGATGACGACGGGGTAATTTGGCGTAATTTGATGCGTCCCAAGAGACTGAGTCATATCAGCACCGCCGCTAGAGTTGCCACGAACATCGTTGTAGATACATAGGCGTTGATACGGAAGAACGCCATGCCAAGGCTGGACAGGTCGTCCGGCGAAACTAGCCGGTGCTTATACACAAGAAAGCCACCTGCGAGCGCGATGCCGATGTAGTATGGCCAACTTAAGCCTAACCACAGCCCAAGCACGAGAAGCGCGCCGAGCGCGAGCGGGTCTAGCACACGCGCCCACCAGAACGCGCCGCGCACGCCGAAGCGGCTCGCCACTGAATGCAATCTTGCTCCCTTCTGGAATGCATAATCCTGAGTGTGATACAGGATGTCGAAGCTGCCTGCCCACAGCGCTACCGCAAGCGACAGCAAGACCGGTTGCCAAGTGAGGCTGCCGGTTACGCCAATCCACGCCGCGGATGGCGCGATGGCGAGCGCCCAGCCCAGCAACAAGTTCGATGTCCATGTGAAGCGCTTGGTGTATGGGTAAAAGATGAGATATGCGACTGCGACCGGCGCGAGTATCAGCGCGAGTGTGTTGAGCTGGTACGCAGCGAAGACGAAGACGACGAGCGCCGCGATTGTGAGGATTAGCATATCGCGCAGGGAAAGCTTGCCCGACGGCAAATGCCTTCCGGAGTTGCGCGGGTTCTGTGCGTCAATGTATCGGTCGATGATGCGGTTCGCTGCCATTCCGACGGTGCGCGCGCCTACCATCGCGACGGTAATCCAGATGAACTGGTGCAGTGTAGGATACCAAGTCGCGCCCTCCGATGCGGTCCACGCTGCGAGAATCATGCCAGTGTATGCGAAGGGTAAGGCGAATATGCTTTCCTGAAATCGGATGGCGTCCAGGAATAAACCCATCTTTCTCGCCGCTGAAGCTGGGATTGCCGTCGCGTTCATATTTTGTACTCCCGCCATTTGGAATCGACCAGCGCCTTGATTTCGTCGCTCATTACGATGTCGGGCGGCCATTCGCGATTGCGGCCGTCCAGCCGTCCCTTCGCGGTTGCGTCTATGCCCATCTTTGTGCCATATCGCGGCGTTGCGCTGGCGTGTTCTAGATCGTCCAGCGGTCCTTCTGAGAATACGATGTCAGCGCCCGGATCAAGATTTGCCGTAACGCGCCAAGCCACTTCGGACAGGTCCTGCACATCAACATAGTGATCGACGATGACGATGACCTTCGTCAACATCATCAAGCCCAAGCCCCAGAGCGCGTTCATAACCTTGCGGGCGTGTCCCGGATATTCCTTGCGGATGGAGACGATAACGAGGTTGTGGAATATGCCCTCGGCGGGCATGTTGATGTCCTTCACTTCGGGCAGCGCCGCCTGCAACGCGGGCAGCATGATTCGCTCCGTCGCCTTGCCCATGAAGAAGTCTTCCTTAGGTGGCACCCCCACGAATGTCGTCGGGTAGATTGGATCGCGTCGGTGCGTTATCGCCGTGAGATGGAACACAGGGTAGTCGTCTTCCATTGAATAGTAGCCGGTATGGTCGCCAAACGGACCTTCCGGCCGCAGTTCGCCGGGTACTACATATCCTTCTAGCACGATTTCTGCGTGCGCCGGCACTTCGAGGTTGATGGTCTTGCACTTGACCATCTCGACCGCCTTGCCGCGAATGACGCCGGACGCCGCTATCTCGTCCATGTCCGGAGGCAGCGGCATTGAACCGGTCCATATCGTCGTAGGGTCGCCGCCGAGCGCAACTGCGACGTCGAGGCGGTCTAGCCTACGCTCTTCGCCGTCGCGGAAGTGCCGCGCGCCAACCTTGTGCGACTGCCAGTGCATGCCCATCGTCCTGCCGTCGAACACCTGCATCCGGTAGGTGCCGACATTGCGCCGCCCGGATGTTGGGTCGCGAGATATGACAAGGGGTAGGGTGATGTACCGTCCGCCGTCAAGCGGCCAGCACTTGATTATGGGGAATGCGTTCACATCTGCGTCATCTCCGGTAAGCACGACTTCCTGACACGGCGCGCTGTTGACCATCTTGGGTTGACTGCGCGCAAGCCCTGCCAGATCGCCAACTGTCTTGAGTTTGCTGACGATGCCGGCTGGCGGACCTTGCATGAGACCGAGCAACTTGCGAACGTGGTCAGTCAGTTCGTCGATATGGTCCACGCCGAGTGCCCAGGCGACGCGCTGGTGCGTGCCGAATATGTTGATGAGAACGGGAATGTCTCCGCCGTCAACATTTTCGAATAGCAGTGCGGGACCGCCATTCGAAATGACGCGACTGGCAATCTCGGTGATTTCCAGCTCGCTGCTGACGGGCGTCTTTATGCGGCGCAACTCGCCCTTGCGCTCAAGGAATCTGACGAATTCACGCAAGTCCTTGTAATTGCTCATGCGCTCACGTTGCGACTGCCGGATACGCCATCCGCTCTGATTTCGGTGGAAGATATATCGCTGCGAAACGCTGACTCCGGTATCGCGGTAAACATAGGCTCGAATCCGTCCGGAATCCTGACATCTGCGAGCGTGCGGAATGTATCGCCCTCGACACGCCCGGCGACTAAGAAGTCGCAATCGTGCTCGCGTATCTGCTGCAAGGCGAGCAACATATCGGTTTCGCTGTTGCTGTAATACTTCTTGTCAAACAGCCTTACTGCGGTATCAACGCCGATGATGAATGTGCATCCGAGCAACAATTCCGCCTTCTTGTAGAACACGGGCACGCCGGTCAGCACGATGGGCGCAGCGCCGGTGAACTGTGCTACTCTGCGCCGCACTTCGCCTTCTTCAAGCGGCGGCTTGTCAGCGTTGGCGACAGATAGTTCATAGACGACCGGCTTACCTAGCATATCGGACGCTGTCTTCACCATTGCCGCGTGTCCTTCGTGCAGCGGGTTAAACGATCCGGACAGTATGCCGCCATGAAACGGTTCGTCTGCGCGCATGCTGCCGTCAGGATGCACGACTGCCTTCCCAATATGCCCTGCCATTAGCGCGTCGATGGGGTCGGCGTATTGCACACCATTGCTTTCCACGCACTCTTCCGCGTCGAGATACAGGTCTTTGTCGAATGGAAAGCCTGCCGCACAGGACAGCGCGCGCAACACTAGCATACTTGCCACAGCATCTTCTCCGGCGCGGTCACGGATCCCTTTGACGAAAGTAAGGTTGTAAGTCGCAACGCCCGACGCGCTCCAAGCCGCGATATGGCAACGATGGTCGCCGCGCTTGGTGCGGTCGGTAGCGATGGTCGCTGTGCACGCGATGCCGACGACGGGTGCGCCGCCCTCTCGAAGATGCAGCGCGCGGCGGTACGCTGACTTCGCCATTGCGACCGAGGTGTCTTCGGACACGAATTGCTGTGGCTCTCTGCCCACGAACTCGGTGAGCGACGATGACGCATACGGCACAAGTATCTCGAGGACGGTGCGAGACGCTCCAGCGACGCCAAGCAGCCACGAAATCGCCGCAGTGCCAGCGCCGGCGACTGATACGACCGCCATAATATCGCTGTCGTGGATGCGCTGCACGAGGGCTGTTGGCATGGTTGGTTGGGAGTTCATGGTCTTTCGCAGGGTAGTCCACAATTGACGAATGTAGTTGAATGAGGTTGTTCTTGAATTGTATCAGATGAGGTTGTAGCGATGGCAAATGGAAGCGCGCTTCGGGTTATTGGCTAGTGAGTCTCGCGGTAGTGTTTGATAACTTGCAGGATTCCGTCGTATAGGCTGACTTGCGGCCGCCAAAACAGCGCCGCTTGCGCTTTGGAGGAATCTAGGCGTACATGCTCGGCTTCTCCTGGGCGAACCGGAGCGTAGTTTGGCTGCACATGCGACTCGCTCGCGGCGCGCACAGCATCAAATATCTCGAAGTCGGATACGCCGATACCCCAAGCTATATTGTAGGTTTCGTTGTCGCCTGTAGCGTCGAGCGCAGCTGTGTTCGCGGCTACGATGTCTTTGACGAAGATGTAGTCTCGGGTCTTGCCGCCGTCACCGAATATGGTCGGCTGTTCTCCGCGCATGAACTGGCCTGTGAATATGGCTACAACTCCCGCTTCTCCGTGCGGGTTCTGGCGAGGGCCGAAGACATTCCCATAGCGAAAAATTTTGTGCCTTATGCCGTATGTGTCCGTGTATAAGCGGATGAAGTTTTCCACACTGAGCTTAGAGACGCCATAGACGCTTTCCGGACTTAAAGGGTGGGTTTCGTCCATAGGCAGATGGTTGGGCTTGGCATAGACCGCGCTGGTGGACGGGAATATGATACGCTCGGTGCCGTGCTTGACCGCGGCTTGCAGGACGTTCAGAGAGCCAATGATGTTGACTTGTGCGTCGTGCGTGGGGTCGTACATCGAATTGCGGACGCTGATTTGGGCGGCGTGGTGGCTTACTACATCGGGCTTTGCCTCCTCGAAAGCCTTTTCCAAGTCGTTGGGCTCGTTGATATTGACATCGAACAGGCGGGCGTTGGGATTTATATTGGCGCGGTTGCCTTCCGATAGGTCGTCGACTACGGAGACCGCGTGGCCCTGCTCTACAAGGGCGTCGACTATGTGGGAGCCGATGAATCCGGCGCCTCCGGTTACCAGTACGCGCATTGATAAACCTCGTTCAATATTTCACTCGGTAGATATTTCTTGGGTTGGCGCAAACAATTGCGGAGAAAATAAAGGCGAGCGCGATTTATCATTGGTCCATCCTAACCTGACCCGACAGAGGGATGGGACTATAATGATGTGGTTTGAGACACTGCCAATTTTCCTTGTGATGTAATACATTGTAATGGTGGTGCAAGGGAGATTTCAAAGATGCGAATTGCCACGAAGGTGTAGAGTGCTGAACATTTGGAGACGGCGTGTGCCTGACGAGAATGAGGACGCGCCGAATTTGCCACGGACTAATTCTGTACTGGTAACGGTAACGAATCCGCGCTTGCAGTCGAGGTTTTTGACAAGCCCGTTCGTCATCATCTATTTCTTCGTCGCCATCATCGGTTTGGGGACGCTGCTGCTGCTGCTGCCGTTCACCACGCGGACGGACGGATCCGCGCCGTTCACGGTCGCGCTGTTCACCGCGACATCCGCAATCACCGTAACCGGGCTGGTGGTGCAAGACACGGCGTTTTACTGGACGCGGGCGGGGCAAGCGATCATCATGGGCATGATCTATGTAGGCGGGCTGGGTTTCATGACCATAGCCACATTCCTGCTCATACTGCTCGGGCAGCGCGTTACGCTGACGCAGCGCCTGCTGATGCGCGAAAACCTGATGCTCGACCAGTTCGGTAACCTGGTCAGGCTGACTGTCGCTATCGTCGTGGTCGCCACGGGCATACAGCTGCTTGGCTTTGTCGTCCTGTTCACATACTTCTTCCTATTCGTGTATCCGATAGGCGAAGCTCTCTGGCAGGCGCTGTTCCACGCGGTATCGGGTTTCAACAATGCCGGATTTATCGCGTTCAATCATCCTAGTGGATTGGAAGTCTTCAAATCTGATAGATTCGTCATCGGCGTGCTCGCGATGCTGATTTTCATCGGCGGAATCAGTTACCTTGTGGTCATTGATCTGATTCGCGCGCGGCGGTTCTCTCGATTTTCGCTCAACACCAAGCTGGTGATAATGGCGACTCTGGCG
>VXRI01000118.1:0-2557 GCA_009838595.1 Chloroflexota bacterium
CCATTGACTTTCTTGGCTATTGAGGTGATGTCATGACTTTGATTCCTGAAAATCGTATCCCTACACATCCGGGTGAGATGCTTCTTGAAGAATTTTTGAATCCTATGGGGCTAACTCAGGTTGCTCTCGCGAAGCACATGGGCGTTTCGGTACAGAGAGTAAATGAGATTGTGCGCGGCAAGCGGGGAGTTACAGCAGAGACTGCGTGGCTACTCAGCGATACCTTTGGCACGACGCCTGAGTTCTGGATGAACTTGCAAAGTGGGTATGACCTCGCACACAATCGGCAGGGGAAACGTGCAGAGCCTTTGTACGCACAGGCGGTCTAGTCATCTCTACAAGACGGTATGTATGTTAGGTAGATGATTCGCTAAGAATAATCGCGCTCTCGTCCATCAGCATAATGTACGGCTCGCCAAACTGCTCCGGGTCGTCGATGCTCCACTCTACGGTGGAATTGGCGGGCTTCATTCGGATGCCCCAGTCGCCGCCGAAGACTAGGTGCACGACCGCTTGGCCGGAGTCTGACACAGGGCAGTACATCGCCGCGCAGGGCGTGCCGCCGTTGTCGCTGCTCCAGCCGGTTACCTGATACTCGCCGGGCGCTCTGCCGGGTTCGTCAAGCACGACGCGCGACACTGGCACGGCGTCAGCGTGCGCTTCGTACAGCATCAGAGGCATGTACTCGCAGTTGTCGTTCTCATCGACTTCGATGTAGATGGATTCTGGCATGCGCGGCTACTCGAAAGTCTTGCGGAAGTTGTACAGCGTCATCTCCGGCTCGACGGGCGCTACGGGCAGGTATTCCCGCTCTTCAATCTTCGCCACAATGAGCCACGGGCCGTCTTCATCCAACGCCTGCCGGAACACCATGGCGAGCGCCTCTTCGTCCGCGACAGTCGCCGTCTTCGGAATGTTGCAACTTCGTCCGACTTGCTCCAAGTCAGTACCGAACGCGGTGTGCGTGGGCTGCGCTCCCGTTTGTCCCCACATTTCGTTGTCATAGACGATGACTATTAGGTTGCGTGGCTGCTCCCTGCCGATAGTAGCGAGCGTGCCCATATTCATCAGCAGGCTGCCGTCGCCGTCGAGCGAGACGACCTTTTCGCCGGTGGAAAGCGCCATTCCCAGCGCCATGGAAGAGCATAGCCCCATCGACCCGTAGCCGTAGAAGTTGCGGTGGCGTTCGGGCGCGATGTGCCACAACTCGTCGGATGTCGGGCCGAGATTGGCGACTATCGGCAAGTCGCCCGCGTTTTCAAGCAGCATTTTCGTGGCGGAAAGCCTGTGCAATTTCGTTGCCTCCGAAGTGAGCGATTATCCGTGATGATTAAGCCTTGGCGACCGCGTAAATCTCACTGAGCGTAGTACACTGGACAAAATGCCTTACGCCATCTTGCCGCCGTGCAAGAGCGGGGTCATGCACAGCGCAAGTGGCTGGCGCGAAGCGTAGCAAAGCGTGAGCGTGCCGCTGATTCGCCTATACAGCCTGTCGTCGCTGTCGTAAGTGTAGTGCGGGATGCCCAGCACATCGAGAATCGGGCGCGTGGTGCGTCCCATAGTGACCTGCGCGAGATTGAACTCATCGACCTCGCCGCGCAGGTTGATGAACATAGGCAGCGGTATGCGGTACGGGATGCACAAAGACGCGATGGCGTTGATGCAATTGCCGAACCCGCTGGACTGCATAAACACCGCCGCCCGTCGTCCCGCAGCATAAGCTCCCGACGCAATGCCGATAGCCTCTTCCTCGCGCGTAGCGGCAACGACATGAAAATAATCGTCTTCTTCCAGCAGCTGCGTAACCTGATGAATGCTAATATCCGGCACGAAAGCGATAAGTGATATTTCGCTGTCCTTCAGGGATTGTACGATAGTTTCTGCCCAGTTCATGTCTTTGCCTCTTGTTCCTGCTCCGATGATGTGAGAAGGCTAGGATGGAGTGAAAGCGGTGGTATTCTAGCAGACCGCGCCCCTAGTGTCGCTAATTCCCTCCGGAACATCCGACCACGATCTGTACCTGCTTCCATTTCGGCTGACGCTGATGATGGACGGCGTCTGCGATGCGCGGTTTTCCCATTTATCGCCATCCCTCAAAATCATCTGCGCCATTTCTTGAAAGTCCTTGGGAGTCGATGTTTTCCAGCGCAGAAGCGCAATTGACAAGCCTTGATCGGGATACTGCGCTACATAGGCTTGCGACGGTATTCCCATATCTCGCGTAATCAGAACGCGGCTGTAACGCAGGACATGCTCCATAAGCGCCTTATCAGGACGTACTGGCGCGCCGATTTCATCAAAGGTGGCTATCGGGTATTGCAAGATTTTGAGCGCGCGAATGACTGGAAATGGCACATCGGCGTCAGTGACAAGCATTACGCTGCCTTTAGGAACGAATTCTCGTAATCTTCAATCTCGGCTATCTGTTCGTCGCTCAAGGAGGGATATACCTCCGAAGGATTGCCTCCGGACTCCAATACGGACATCACGGCGCGAGTGGATATTCGCGTCCCTTTTATTACGGGTGAGCCTCCTAAAATCTCCGGGTCGATTTCTA
>VXRI01000118.1:2567-6847 GCA_009838595.1 Chloroflexota bacterium
GTCGATATCTATGTGCTTGAATCGCTCGCGTGGCACAAGCTCGTCTCGCAGCTCTTCAATCAATTCAGGGAAGAACACTTCAGCCATCTTCTGGCTTCCACGCGACGCGGCAACAGGATTCCATTCGCGTTTGTCAGGAAATATCACTACTACTACGCCGTCATCCACCAGTATATGTGCATTCTTCCAAGCTTTGCGGTTGCCATCATTCATGTACTCGACGGTGTCAAGGGCTACTCTTATGGATTTGGGAGTTGCGCCTTCTTTCTTCAACCTTAAAATCAGCCGCATTAGCAGAAGGTCTTCATAGGTATATGTATTTTCGCATTGACCACCGATGACGACTCTATGCGGTTGCAGCAGGTTCGCCTTTATCCAAGCTTGAAATCTCTGCGGACGCACCCTAGCTATTCTGGAAGCAATCCTAGCGGAGTACATTCCGGCTGCACCCTTTGTCGCAGTTGTCATTTCAGCCACCATGAATACTATGAATAATAATGTTCTTTCGAGTACGATTATATCCCCATTATGTTATACCCCGTGTCCACATGCAGGATTTCGCCGGTGATGCCTCCGGAGAGGTCGCTGCACAGGAAGAGCGCCGCCTTTGCCACCTCGTCGGTGGTGATGTTGCGCCGCATCGGAGAGCGCTCGGCGTGGATACGCTTCATATCGCGGTAGTGGCTGATTACACGCGACGACAGCGTGTCGAGCGGACCGGCGGATATGGCATTGACGCGCACGTCCTGCTGCCCGAGATCGGACGCCAATTGCTTAACTTCGTTCTCCAGCGCCGCCTTCGCCGTGCCCATGATATTGTAGCCGGGAAAGACGCGGTTCGCCGCCTGGAATGTGAGAGTCAGGATGCTGCCGCCGTTCTGCTGCATCAGCGGCGAGCCATAGCGCGCAATCGGCAGCAGCGAATACGCGCTGATGTCTAGCGCAAGCCGAAAGCCTTCTCTGCCGGTGTCCACGAATGGGCCGCCGAGGTCTTCGCGGTTGGCGAACGCGATGCTGTGCACGATGATGTCGAGCGAGCCGAACTTATCCCCCACCGTGTCGAATGCCGCCTTTACATTGTCATCGTCGCTAACATCGCACTCGATAAGCGGCGTGTCGTCCCAATCCGCCACGAGTTTAGCAACACTGTTCTTCACGCGCTCGTTCTGATATGCGATGGCGAGTTTCGCGCCTGCTTGGTGCAATATCTGCGCTATCGCCCAAGCAATGCTGCGATGGTTCGCAATTCCCAAAACAATGCCGCGCTTGTCCGAAAGATCGATAGGGTACATGTGATGCTCCGATAAAGTGTAAAGAGATGTGCATTATCAGTCTATAATTTTCAGGCTGCCCATTACCACGCTGCCACTGATGATGAGGTCGGGAGCATTTGCGGCGCTTGGACTACTGTTTCGCGCGTCTTTCGCCTCGCCCATAGTCGCGGAGTTGGCGATCTGCACATTCCAGTCTCTGGGGACGCGGATCTTGACCTCACCCATTACGATTGACACTTCAAGAGTTGCAGGTTTGTCCACAATGACGGCATCTCGCATATCGAGATTGCCATTGCCCATGACTATATTTATGCTCCCGTCCCGGAAGTCGCCGGAGATTATCCTGTCCTGCGAGCCGGCTACAGCGTGCAGCGTGTCGTCTTCTGCGTCCGATGAAGCGGACACATCTATGTCTATTATCGTTGAGGCGTTGTGCGATCTATTCTGGTTGCTGCGGTTGCGTCTGCGCCTTCGGCCCCGCATGCCGCCTGCAAATATCAGGATACCTACGGCGATAAGGATTACGGGCCAATATCTGCCCCAATCTATGTCCAACCCCAATTCACCTACCTGAAGAAAAGCGCCTATTGCGATTAGCAGTATGGGCAGGAAGCGACTGCGAAACCCACTCGCAATGAACCGCCAGATACCGAACAGGATTATCAGCGAGGGCCACCACTTCAGAAAGTTGGAAAAATCGGCAACTCCTGAGCTGTTCAACAGGAACAGCAGACCTACGGCGATGACGATGATTCCGAAGAGAAGGCGGTTTGCATTCATGGCAATCTCCTAAATGACAAGAGTTACAACGCCTGCCAGTAGCGCTTGCCTTTAACCCGCACGAGCGTGCCGAAGCCGGGCGCGGGGAAGTGCCCGGATATGAGCATAGCATTCTCGTTCTCGATGCGCTCAAGCAGGATGCGCCGCGACTCTGCGGAAATGTCGGGCTTGGAGTCGGCTTGCGGACTCCAGTGTGTTTCTTGAGCCTGAGCGCGCGCGTGGATGGCGTCGCCGGTGATGACGGCGCGCTCGCCCTGCGACGATATTAGGAAGCTTGTGTGCCCTGGTGTATGCCCGGGTGTGGGCAGCGTGGATATTTCGCTTGTTATCTGCCGCTCGCCCTCGAACAGTTCCAAGATGCCCTGTTCCTGTAGTGGCAGCACTTGCGCGGAGACGTACGGACGCCTGCGGAGCGCGCCGCGAGTGAACACGCGCCAGTCGAGGTTGTTCACCCAGTATCGCGCGTTGGCGAAGGTGGCTTGCGCCGCGCCGCCGCGCTCGACTTCGCTGTCCTGCTCGCTGTCGTCGTACATGAAGTTCCAGCCCACATGGTCGATGTGCAAGTGCGTGATTCCCACGACATCCACATCGTCGCGGCTAATGCCCTTATCCTGCATATCTGTGAGCAGCCTGCCCATTTTCAGAGTGTCCAAGTGTCCGCTGTCCAAGCCCAAGCCGGTGTCGATGAGCACCGTCTTGCCCTCCGAGCGCAACAGGAAGCAGCCGAGGTTCATCACCATTTCGCCGTCGGGCGTTAGGTCGGCACTGTACGGCTCCCACGCTTCTTTCGGAATGCTGGGGAAGAAATCGGTCGGCGCAAAGCGAATGCTGCCGTCGGATAGCGCGAGTATTTCGACATTGCCGATTATGGTCGTATAATTAGGCATAGACCTTGACCTCCGCGCCTTCGATGTCGGTGTGGTAGTGCGGAACGACTTCGTTGCCCAGGATTTCGAGCTGCTCTTGCATCATTTCGGGCGGGCACGCCGGCCGCATGACGAACTTCTCCGCGCCCGCATCAATGTATTCGTCGATAAGCTCGCGTATAACCTCAGGCTTGCCGAATGACGAGAAGTCGCGCCAGTGCACATCCTCGCGGCGGCGTAGCATGTAAGGCGTGGCAATGCGTTCCGCTTCATCGGCGTGGTCCGCGATGTAGAAGCTTGTCAGGACGCCGTAGTGGTCTTCTTCGATGTCGTTGCCGTATTCGTCCGCCCAAGTGGAAATCTTATCCACGCCGACTTTGACCTCATCGGGCGTCGCCTGCGACACGAGCCATCCGTCGCCGATACGTGCTGTGCGCCGGAGCGCAGGTTCGCTGCGACCGCCAATCCATATCGGCGGCATGCCGTCTGGCGGGAAGACGGGCTTGGGCTGAATGGTTACATTGTTGAGCGTGAAGTGCTTGCCATGGAATGTAACATTGTCTTCCTGCCAAAGCAGGCGCATCACATGGACAGCCTCTTCGGTGCGGCTGACGCGGCGGCTGCGAGTCGTGCCGCACGCTTCGTACTCGGTGGCGTCTTCCGTGCCCAACCCAACGGCAGGCAAACTGCGACCGCCCGAAAGGAAATCGAGCGTGGCGATTTCTTTCGCGAGTATGGTCGGATTACGCAGAGGCAACGCGATGACGCTCGTGCCGAACTTCAAGTTCTTCGTGCGCGCGGCGGCGAACGAAAGCGCGACTATCGCCTCCATATTCATAAGCGGCGAGACGATGCGGTCGCTAAGCCAGATGGAGTCGATATCCAGCGCTTCGCAGGTATCTACATATCGCCAAAGATGTTCAGGGTCGTCGCTCGGAAACGGCCACCCGCCAAATCCGACGCCAATCTTAATGGACATAATGCGCCTCTACTTGTGCCGTGTGTAGATTAGTCGGTTTACCAGTGGAGTAGTCTGTCTGTCAGATCGCTAGCTCGTGTGTCGATTGTTTGCGCACGGCACGTCCTTATGCCGTGTTATGTGTGTTATACATGATTGATTCTGTAATCTGCACTGGGAGTCGGCTCATCGAAGGAAATGCCTCACGCCTCTGCTTCGGCGTGCTGGTGTTCGCGGGCACACCAGTAATGAAATGTGCCCCTGTCCGCCCCTTTCTCCCGGGACTTGTCCTGCAGCGGCTTGACCCACTTGTTGGTCAAATATCTTGCCGTAACCACTATGTAGCCTCCTCCGAAATCCAGCACTGTTACCGTCATCAGAGAGTATATGATAATCAGGAAT
>VXRI01000143.1 GCA_009838595.1 Chloroflexota bacterium
ACCTAGCGCGACCGGGAAGTTCCACTTCGAGTATCTTGCCTTTGAGATAGGCTCCGTCGATTTTCAATTGGTTGACATCGTATTCGAGAATGTCCAATCGTTTGTTGATTGTCTCGAATTGCCTATTGATTGCCTCAAACTGCTTGTTGATTGCCTCGAACTGCTTATTCGCATATCCAACATATTCGGCAAACTTTTGGGGCAATTCCAGCAATTCGCGCGTTAGCAGCAAAGAACGCATCTCTTCAACCAGAGACGGGTTCTCTTCCAGTATCTGTATCAGGTTTTCTTTTGTAATGTTCGTAGTCATTTTATTCACTATGAAGTTCGGCACCCTTACTAAGGTGCGTCGTCAGCAACGGACTGGACTATCCGCCGATGTGGTACATCTCGACTTTCTTGCGGAGGGAGCGCAACTCGTCGGTCATGGAGGAACGCTCTTCGGAGTAGCGATCGGTGCGGACGCTCCATGTGCCGCGAATGATGTTGATGAGTTCGGCGTCATCCGCGCCATCACGCATGGGGGTTCGCAAGTCCGTGCCATTTACTCCGAACAGGCATGTGAAGAGCGTGCCCTCGGGCGAAAGGCGCAGGCGGGTGCAATCTCCGCAGAAGGGTTGCGTTACTGAGGCAATTACGCCGATTTCGCCGCTGCCGTCCTTGAAGCGGTAGCGACTGGCGACCTCGCCGCGATAGTTGCTCTCTGCCGGTTCGAGCGGAATCTCGGCGTCTATGCGCGCGACAATCTCTTCTGCGGGTACCACATCGTCGAGCCGCCAGCCGTTGAGATTGCCCACATCCATGTATTCGATGAAGCGCACTATGTGCCCGCGTTCGCGGAAGTAGCGTGCCAAGTCCACCAGCGTATGGTCGTTGACGCCGCGCTGCACCACTGAGTTAACCTTGATAGGACGGAAGCCTGCGTCTTCAGCGGCTGCGATTCCCTCTAACACGCGCGAGACGCCGAATCCGCGTCCGTTCATCTCGCGAAAAATCGCATCGTCGAGCGTGTCAAGGCTGACGGTGAGGCGATGCAAGCCCGCGTTGCGCAGGGCGGTCGCTTTTTGCGGCAGCAGGTATGCGTTGGTGGTCATTGTCAGATCACCGATGCCGTCGATGTCCGCCAGCATCGCCACGAGCTTATCCATCTCGCTACGAACGAGCGGTTCGCCGCCGGTCAGCCGCACCTTGATAACGCCAAGACTCACGAAGATTCGCGTCAGCCGCGCAATCTCCTCGAAACTCAGCAAGTCCGCGCGCGGCAAAAATTCGTAGCGTTCGCCGAAAATTTCCGCCGGCATGCAGTATGTGCATCGAAAGTTGCATCGGTCGGTAACCGAAATCCGCAAATCGCGCAGGGGCCGCCGGAACTTGTCCAGCACGGCGATTGCTTGTGTGTCAGTAATCGTGGTCATAATGACATTATACCCTACGCCCGCAAGCCCGTCTCATCCTGTGCATCCATGCTAATTCAACGCCATCACAGCCTTGCGCGCGGCAATCCCTCTATGGCTGATGGCGTTCTTTTCGGAATCTGACAGCTCCGACATTGTTCGGTTTTGCTCTAGCAGCAAGAACGCCGGATCGTAGCCGAAGCCGTTTTCGCCTCGCGGGGTCGATATGATGACGCCCTCGCACGCGCCATCGTGCAGTTCGACATCGCCCTCCGGCGTGGCGATTGCTATAACGCAGCGGAATCTCGCCGTCCACGGCTGCGGATGTACAGCAAGATTGCCGAGCATCTTCGCGATGCGGTCGGCATCGGTCGCGCCGGGTCCTGCGTATCGCGCGGAGCGCACGCCGGGAGCGCCACCCAGCGCGTCCACTTCCAAGCCGGAGTCGTCCGCGAGCGTGCGAATGCCAGCGAGCCGCGCGTAGGTGGTCGCCTTCAGCACGGAGTTCTCTTCCAGCGTATCGCCTGTCTCGTCAACATCCAAGTCTATACCCACATCCGTGAGCGAAAGCAGTTCTAACGGCGCATCCCGCAGCAGCTTTCGCAGTTCGGAGAGCTTGCCTTTGTTATGTGTAGCGATTAGCAGTCTGTCGGTGGCCATCGTCGCGGGTTCTTCAATCCTGTTCTAAGTTTGTTGCGCACTTCGCGCTTCACGCGGGCGGCGAGGCGGTCAGCGTGCGTGTCCAAGAACGCTTGGACTGCGGCGGAATCGTACCACACCAGTTCGCGCAATGCCCACGACAGCGCCTTCACTACCATATCTTCGTGGTCTGCGGCGAGCGTCTCGCATATCGCAAGCGTGCGTCCCGTATCGCCCGTGCCGCCGTGCGAGCGCATATTCAGCGCGACAGTGCTGACGAGCGCGGCACGGCGCCACCAAAGGTCATTGGACAGCGACCATTCGCGTATCAGCGCATCGCTCGCCAAGCCGCGCAGCCAAGCCGGTCCTGACAGAGTGCGCGCGAATGCGTCAACGCTATCCCATGTGTCAATGCCCGCGCCAATCTCGTTAAGCAGCGCATCGTCAACGCTCTCGAACGCGGCTTTGTGGTTGCGGATGAGTTCATAAGCAATCCACCGTCGCCTGCCGCTCAAGTCTGTTCGCGCAACAGGCGGCGCACTGCCTGCTGCGCCGTTTGCGCCGCCAGATGCAATGGCATCCGCGCGGTCGTCTCGCGCCAATAGCGTGCGTGCGACATCAATGATAACCGCAGCGTCCGCCGTCTTCAGCGCGCGGCTATGTTCGCGGCGCACTCTGCGCACGGAGGCGGTCGCCTTGCTTGGCAGCGCGTCTATGTCGGCGGCGATGCTGTCCGCGGCATCGGACGGGGCGGGCGTGGACATCAGGCTAACGGCCTCTGTCGGGCGTGTACTTCCCTTGCCTTGCTGCGCTGGTTAGCATCGCGCGGCGGTAGTATTCTTGCTGCGCCGCCTCCGTGTTCGCCGCGCTGCCGCCCCACGCTTGCAGCGGCGCCGCCTGCAAGCCGCGTCCGTATGAGAAGCTGAGCTCCCACGGCGCGTTCATGCCGTCTGCGGCGCGGTTTATGGCGTCTAGATTTTCGGTCGCTTCGTCGTCGCTCTGCCCGCCACTCAGAAAGACGATGCCGGGCACGGCGGCCGGCACTTCGCGCATCAGGCAGTCCAGCGTGCGCTCTGCGACTTCTTGGGCGTGGGCGCGGTCGTCAGCGTCCTTGCCGGACACGACCATGTTCGGCTTCAGCAATGTGCCGCGCAAATCGACACGCTGCCGCGCGAGCTGGTCGTATAGTGTATGTAGCGCGTTCAGCGTAACCTCGTGGCAGCGTTCAATGCTGTGATCGCCGTCCATCAGCGTCTCCGGCTCGACGATGGGCACAAGCCCGGCTTCTTGGCTGAGCGCGGCGAACCGTCCGAGCATGTGCGCGTTGGCGTCGATGCAGTATTGGCTGGGGATATTGTCGCCGATTGTGATGACCGCGCGCCACTTGGTAAAGCGCGCGCCGATTTCGTAGTATTCGGCGAGTCGGTCGCGCAAGCCGTCCAAGCCGTCGGTAATGAGTTCGCCTTCGGTATTGGCGAGCGGATTGGTGCTGCGGTCAACCTTGATGCCGGGTATGACGCTCTGTTCTTGCAGGATGTCCACAATAGGCGTGCCGTCCGCGCCGCGCTGACGCAGCGTCTCGTCGTACAGAATGACGCCGCTGATGTACTCGTTCGCGCCCGGTGTTCGGAAGAGCATCTCGCGGTAGTCGCGGCGGCTCTGTTCGGTCGATTCGACATTAATGGAATCGAAGCGGCGCTTGATGGTGTTCGTGCTTTCGTCTGCGGCAAGAATGCCCTTAGCGGGAGCAACAAGCGCGCGGGCGATGTCGTTCAGTTCGCCATTTGTCATCGCAAATCTCCTAGCGGGGAATTGCCCCACATTTTAGCACACACGGCACTTAAATCGATGTACAGGACAAAGTCTTTCGGTTGTCATTCTGATGAAGTGAAGGGTCTAAAATCGCTGTGTGAAAACGAGGCAGCCCATAGTCAGCAATTTTAGATTTCGAGCGAAGTGAGAAAAGACATAGCGGATAAACACGATAACCGAAAGACCTTGATGTACAGGATATGGCGAGATGGGATTGGCTTTGATTTATCCTGTTCATACTGTTTATCGATGTAGTCTGTCAATTTGCACTCCGTATTAACCTTCTATCTTGATGAGCGTGCGGCTAGGAATCGCGCAGCGTCCGCAATATCTCAATCGCGTGGTGGGCATGGCTTTTTGTGGCGAATTCGTTGTGGTAGGCGCTTTGGATTTTGCCGGAAGGATCTATGACATAGGTTACGCGGGATGTGCCTAGCCCAAAGCGGCGTTGGACGTCGTAAAGGCGGCGGACTTCGCCGGCGCGGTCGGATGCTAGGCTGTATGGCAAGCCGAGTTCGAGCGCGAAGGCGTCAAGCGCGGCGGCGGCATCCGTGCTAATGCCTAAAACGACGGCATCGGATTGCGATATGTTGTTGTGGCTGTCGCGGAACTCCGCGGCTTCTATGCTTCAGCCGCGTGTGCTTGCGCGCGGGAAGAAGAATATCACGACATTTCGACCGCGATGTTCGGACAAGGTGAAAGTGTTGCCGGAGTCTAGTGTCAGAGTGAAGTCTGGGGCTATTGTGCCGACTTTTAGCATATTTACATTACCCAGTTTTGCGGTCTCGCCCTGTCCTAATCTTCCGCATCCTAACTTTCCCCTTGAAGGGTAGGAGCCTCTACCTCTGCGCGCTGGCGGGGGCGAAGCGGGCGCGTTGGAGTTCTTCGGTGGTTACGGGCGGCTGCTCTAGGAGTTCAGCGTAGAGAGTGGCAGGCGGATGGTAGTCTCGCAGGGCGGGTAGCACTTCTTCGCCCATCAGGCGGACGGAGCGCATCAGCTTTTCGTGCTCGATGCCGCCGAACATCATCCAATTGCTGATGTGGGTCGCTCCCGCGTCTGCGGCGCGGCGGAACTTCTTGATGACTGTATCAGGGCTGCCGAAATACAATCTGTCCAAGAACGCATCATCGTCTAGCTCGCCGTCGAACGGGCTTGCGTCCGCCTTGCCGTTCGTCACATCGTGGCGGTTTAAGCCGCGCTGGGCGCGAGTCTGCCAGCGAACATAGGGCAGCGCCTCGAGCGCCTCTTCGTCTGTCGGCGCGACATGTGTCATGCATTGCAGGGCGAGCGATGGGCTGCCATCTGCTGCAATTCCGAGCGGCTTGCCCGCCGCCTTGCGCGCCTGCAAATACGAGCCGAGCTGCCGTTTCACGCCATCCATGCCTAGGTTGCTCGACGATAATGGCAGCATGTCGTGCTGTGCTGCGAGCTGCATAGATTCCACACTTGTGCCGGAAATCCACAGCGGCGGATGCGGCTTTTGCATCGGCTTGGGGAACACGGTTATCGGATTTTCGATGCGGACATGCTCGCCGTCGTATGTGAACGATTCGTCCGATGTCCACGCCTTTAACAGCACCTCGAATGTCTCTTGGAACTTGGTGCGCGACTCACCGAGCTCGCTACCGAATCCTGCCATCTCGTAACCCTGATAGCCCCTGCCTATGCCGCACATCAGCCTGCCGTCGATGAGATTGTCGAGCACGGCTATCTCTTCGGCGAGGCGCAGCGGCTGCCACACGGGCAGGATAACGGACGCGGTGCCGATTTTGATGCGCCGCGTGCGCTGCCCGATGTAGAGCGCTTGCATCAGCGGCGCGGGCGAGTTGCCGTAGTTCGTGAAGTGGTGCTCGGCAATGAGGCAGTAATCAAAGCCCATCTCCTCCGAGTATTGCACCTGCTGCACGCCCTCCTCGAAGAGCGCCTTCCAATTGCGCAGCGTAGGGTTGGGCCATTCCAAAAACAAGCCGAATTGCAATTTTCCTAATCCTTTATTGTGATGTTGGAAGAAGATTTCATAAGTATAGATCGAACAGTGGTGGTGAGCATTTTCGCCCCTTCTTCACATGGATTCCCGCCTGCGCGGGAATGTCGGAGAAGGATGCACTGGTCTGCATTTTCGCCCTTCGACAGGATCAGGCGAACGGGTTCAAGTTCAGTTGTAACGGCTCATCGCCTCGTCGATGCCGTCGGATAGCAGGCAGGCGATGGCGTCGGCGGCACGGGCTATGGATTCGTCCACAACCTCGCGTTCGTCGGGATCCATGGCGCCAATGACATGCTCAATCTGCCCCGCATGCCCGGCGCCTTCGGGCGGGCGACCCACGCCTATGCGAAGACGAGGGAAACTCTGCGAGCCTGCCGATTCGATGATGGATTTGATGCCGTTGTGTCCGCCCGCGCTGCCTTTGCGCCGCATGCGGAGCTTGCCCGGCGGCAGGTTGATGTCGTCGCACACGACCAGCAGCTTGTCCGTAGGCATGCCATAGCGCGCCGTCAGGTAGCGGGTAGCCGCGCCGCTGCGGTTGACGAATGTGCGCGGCTTGACCAGAATAACGCGCCGGCCGTCAATCTCGCCCTCGCCGATGATCGCCGACCTGTGCCGTCGTTCAAGCGTGATGCCATGCTTGTCCGCCAGCGCGTCGATGCACCAGAAGCCTGCGTTGTGCCGCGTGCCGGCGTATTCGGGACCGGGGTTTCCCAAGCCGACGACAACGAGGGATGGTGGGTGGAAGCGTTTGTCTTGTTCGCCGCGTCTAGGGCGTAGTAAGTTGAGCATAGGAGAAAATCAGATGAGGCTCTGAATGGGACCTCAGAGCCTCGGTGACGAGATGCCGTTCCTAGTGCGGTTGCAAACTTATGACGCTAAGGCTACCACGGCAGCTATCATTCCGAGTGCAATTGCTATTGTGCCGCCATAAGTCCATCGTAGCGTAGTTACCTTTGCCTTTTCTATTTCAAGCAAAATCTCGGTTTTGTTGTTATTCAG
>VXRI01000256.1 GCA_009838595.1 Chloroflexota bacterium
CCCTACATAAACACCTCTATATTCTCCGCCCGCGTCTGTTGTTAATAATCTACCGACTTGAAGGTCTTCATTCTGAGGCGATTGCTCTTCTTGGTGGTGGCGATAGTTGCCGCGACTCTGATAGTGTTCGCGCTTTCACGACTACAGGGCGACCCGCGTAATGTGATGCTCAATGTCGGCTATGTGTCGCCGGAGCAGTGGGAAGCCTGGGGCAAGCAATTCCACCTAGACAAGCCGCTCATAGTCCAATACCTGATTTGGGCGGGCAAGGGCTTCTTTCAAGGCGACTTTGGCGAATCCCTGAAGACAGGCAAGCCCGTGCTTGAAGAAGTTTTCTACTTCGCGCCGGCAAGCCTGCAACTCGGTCTGTCCGCAGTTCTGTTCGTGCTGATTACCGGCATACCGCTAGGCATACTGTCTGCGGTTAAACGCGGCACGATTTGGGATGTGGTAGGCAGAACCTTCGCCGTATTCGGCCAGGCGCTGCCACCGTTCTGGCTGGGCATAATGCTCATCCTTGTGTTCAGCGTAACGCTCGATTGGCTGCCGTCCGGAACGCGCGGGCACGATGCCAGCGGCTGGCTTGACCGCCTGCGATACTATCCCATGCCGGCGGTAACTCTCGGCTGGCTTGCGTCCGCAGGGCTGATGCGTCTGGTGCGCTCGTCCATGCTCGAAGTGCTGGACTCTGAGTATGTCAAGTTGGCGCGCGCTAAGGGCGTCGCCACAGGCACGGTCATTTGGAAGCACGCGTTCAAGAACGCGCTCATCCCACCTCTAACATTTGCAGGGCTGATTCTTGTCGGCTTCATCGGCGGCACGGTGGTCACGGAGACGGTGTTCGCTTGGCCAGGCTTGGGGCAGATGACTTACCGATCCATCATCAATAATGATTTCCCGCTAATGACGGGCGCGGTGCTGGTGTTCACGGCGCTGTATGTGTTCGCCATCTTCATCATCGATGTGCTGTACGCCTTCATAGACCCGCGAATTCGCTACTCGTAAGGATGGTCAGTTGACTACACCCGTTGGACAGGTCTCCCTAACAGACCTTGAAGAAAGCAGAAAGGAATCAGCGTTCGCGCGGGCATTCTATGTGTTCCGCCGTTGGCCTCTGATTCCGATGGTGATACTGAGCATTCTCGCGATATGCGCGGCGTTCTCGCCGCTGATTGCGCCCTATGAGCCGGAGACCGATCAGCTCCGCGCGGTGCTCGCATCTCCGGCTTGGTACCCGCCTTGCGAAGAAGGGCAAATCAGCAACAAATTTGAGAGTTGCAACACCAACGGCATCCCGCTCGGACGCGACGAGCGAGTCTATCACTTCATACTCGGCGCAGACCAACTCGGACGCGACATCATTAGCCGCATAGTCTATGGTGCGCGGCTGTCGCTCAGCCTCGCCGCAATCGCAATCGCAATAGGTACGGTTTTCGGCACGACGGTCGGGCTGATAGCGGGTTACTACGGCGGATTCATCGACGAAGTGATAATGCGCATCGTGGATGTGTTCAACGCCATCCCATACATTCTGCTCGCAATCGCGCTCGTGCTCGTGTTGGGGCAGAGCTTCGCCGTAGTCGCGTTCGTGCTTGCGCTCGGCGCCTGGACCGGCATCGCGCGTCTCGTGCGTGGGCAAACACTGCAAGTCCGCAATTTCGACTACATCGCGCTTGCGACAATCGCCGGCGCGTCCACCTTCCGCATAATGTTCCGGCATCTGCTGCCTGCAGTCGCCAACACCGTTGTCGTGGCGAGCACGCTGCAGGTCGGCAGCACCATCCTGTCCGAGAGCATCCTTTCCTTCCTGGGCGCGGGCGTCCCGCCACCTACGCCGTCTTGGGGCGCAGACATATCCGTCGGCCGCGAGTTCCTCGGTTCGGCTTGGTGGGTTGCTTTCTTCCCCGGAATGGCAATTTTCCTGACGGTACTATCATTCAACTTCATCGGCGACTGGCTGCGAGACCGCTGGGACCCGCGCCTGCGTCAGATTTAATGCATCGCCGTCGGATTTCGCCGCATCTATGAAGATTCTGGAAGCGCTATACGTACTCCGCTACCCGTTGTTGTGGATGGCGTTTATCGGGTTTGGCGTGTTTCTGGTATTGGTCGCGTCCGGCGTGCGCGTGCCCGGCTTGGAGCGTCAGATCGCAGTGTCCAAAGAGACGCGCGATGCAGCTGCGACCGCGAATGCCCCCACCATATCGCGAGCCGAAGCCATAGAGCGAGTCCGCGAGTATCTGCGCAACGAATGCGCGAACGGCGCGGCATACCTTGAAGGCGATCCAGGCTTCACCGCCGTGTTCCTCAGCAACCCGCGCACCGACGACCACCACGAACGCGGCGACCGCGAATGGCAAGTAACCCACACGCCCACTGACGATTTCTGGCGATTGTACGAGGGCACGGGTGAGATAATCACCGTCAAGGGCGATTGTTAGTCGGATTATCGGACAAGTGGGCGTGCGAGGGCAGGGGAAGACTGTACCAGCTCAATGAGCGACTTAGCCTTCCGACGCGCTGTCCGATTTCGTCTTTCAACCTACCCTAGTATTATCCCGTAGGCACACCATCACTCGCCGCCGCAACTGCGCTCTCGCCTTGCTTGCCATCGTCTGACTCCGACGGCGCGGGCAGTTGATACTCGTCAGGCAGTTCGGAGGTGAGTTTGCGGACGGGGTAATTTATTTCGATGCCTTCTTCCTTGAAACGCGCATGCACTCGCATTATGATTTCGTGCTTGATGGCGAATGTCGCCGCTCGGTCAACACCTTGGAAGATAATGCGGAAGTTGATGTTGGAGTCCGCGAACTCGGCGAAGCGCACCACCGGCTCGAAATTCTTGTTCGACTCTTCGGACTCTTCGACGACTTCGCCTGCGATTTCTAGGCAGACTTCCTCTACGCGCCGCAAGTCGCAGCTGTAGCTAACGCCGCATTCGACGATGCCGGTAACGGACGGCGTGGGCGTATTGTAGTTTGTTACGATGCTTTCGGTAATCAGGTTGTTCGGTACGACAATTAGATTGTTGAACCGGCTGCGAAGCACCGTGCTGCGCCAGCCGACATTCGTCACGAAGCCCGCGCGCTCGGCGTCGATTTCCACATAATCGCCCTCGCTAATGTGTCCTTCAGCCACGACATAGGTGCCTGCGATAAAGCTGGTTACGGTTGGCGTCAGCGCAAGCGCGACGGCGAGTCCGCCAATGCCGATACCCGCGAGCATCGGCGTTATCGGGATGCCCATGATGTCCAGCACCACCAGTGCGCCCAGCGCGAACACGACGATGGATGTGATGCGGATGAGTATCGGTAAGATGACCGTGTTCAGTGCAGTGCGCGTGTCGGTCGAGGTGCGCGCGCTATACCAGCGCATAACGCCTCGCAGCAGGCGTGACACCGTGTAGCAGGCTAGTGCGCCGATGGATATTATCCATAGCGCATTGCCGGCTTCCGCTAGATTCTGGATGGATGCCAGCGCCGACGCTTGCGACAGAGACACTATCGCCGTGCGCATGCCGAGCAGCACTATGACGAACACGATTGGCAGGCGCAGTTCGCCAACCATGCGGATGTTGAAAGCCGTGAGTGGGTTGTCGTGACGGCGTACCAGGAAGTTCAGCACCTGTCCCATGATAAAGTTAAGCAACAACGCCGCCGCCACAAACGCAGCAAGTATGCCCAGCGCGTACAATATCACCGGCATCACGCTGCCCGCCAGTAATTCAGGCACCATATAGTCTGCCTCCGTGTTGTATATTGCGCTATCGCACAGCTAATAGACTACCCTACGAACACGGCGCAAGCGTCACCCAGCGCACGTAGTATCGATAGTGGTGGGCGTAATTCCAGTCTGCGCCAAATCACACCCATCCTAACCTTCTTCCATAAAGGGGGGGGACAGGGGGCATGTATTTGATTTTTGTACCCGATATAGCGTTCTCTAGGGGCGACCGCCGGTTGCCTCCACCGTCGTTGCGCCCCGAATGCCGCCTACAGCGCCATCGCGTATCCGATAGAGTTCTTGGCGGACGCGGCGCCGGCTATCACGCCTTTGTCGGCGTGCCAGCGAATGCCCATTACTTTGCCGTTTGCCCAGTCGCCGGTGAGTTCGATTTCGTGACCGCGACGGCGCAGTTCTTCGAGCGTATCGGCGGATATGCGCGACTCTGCGACCACGCGCGCGGGGAATGCGGCGCGCGGGTAGAAGGACGATGGGAAATGTACTGAGTGCACGGTGGGCGCGTCCAACGCTTCTTGCAAGTCCATGCCAAAATTGATGTGGTTCAGGAAGAATTGCAGCGTCCACTGTTCTTGCGAGTCGCCACCGGGCGTGCCGAACGCCATGAACGGCTGTCCATCGCGTGTTACCAGCGTGGGTGTCAGCGTGGCGCGCGGTCGCTTGCGTGGCTGAAGCGCGTTCGGGCGGTCGGAGTTCAGGTAAAACATCTGCCCGCGCGTGCCTAGCGGGAAGCCCAGCCCCTTGATGACAGGCGATGTGCCGAGCCAGCCGCCGCTCGGAGTTGCCGCGACCATGTTGCCCTCGCCATCCATCGCGTCCAAGTGCGTCGTGTCGCCGATGTGTGCGTGTCCCAGCCCGAGATCGCGGACTTCGCGCGCCGCAACGCCAAGCGCCGAGCGGTTGTCGTCCGCAACGCTGATAGTCGCGTATGCAGGTACGCCGCCACCGAGATCCCCCGGGCGCATCTCGCGAGACGCCACCGCGCCAATCTGCGCCGCGCGCGCCTTCGCGTACTCCTCGGACAGCAGCATATCTATCGGCGTCTCGTCGAACTCTGGATCGCCGTAGTACGCCTCGCGGTCGGCGAACGCCAGCTTGGCGGACTCGATCCAAGTGTGCAGATAATCTGCGCTGTTGTGCCCTTGCGCGGTGAAGTCCATCGTCTTCAGTATCGCCAACTGCTGCAAGAACAGCGGCCCCTGCGTCCAAGACGAGCACTTGTGCACATCCAAATCGCCGTATTCCAGCGACACCGGCTGCTCGACGGCGGCGTGCCACTCGGCGAAGTCTTCGTACGATAGCAAGCCCTTGTGTGCCATGCCACTCGCGTCCTCGACCGGGTTGTCCTGAATGAAGCGCAGGATGGTCTCTGCGACATTGCCCTTGTAGTATTCGTCGCACGCCGCTTCGATGCCCGCGATGCGCCCTTTGCCGCTCACCTGCTTCTCAGCGTTGCATAGCGAACGAAGCATCGCGCCAAAATCGGGGTTGCGCACCAGTTCACCCACCTCGGGCGCGCTGCTCTCGCTGCCGTTATTGCGAAAATATATCTCGCCGGTCGTCGGGTAAAGTTCGGTGTACTTGACCACATCGGCTGCAAGGCGCTGATGCAGGCTTGGATAGACGGGGAATCCGTTCTCGGCGAGGTCTATTGTAGGCTGTGCTATCTCGGCGAAGCTCATCGTTCCCCAGCGCGCTAGAGCGGTCGTCCATGTGCCGACGACCGCCGGCACGCAGGCGGGCAGATAGCCGTCGCCGGGAATGAGGTCGATGCCGTTCTGCCGGCACCATTCGATGGTGAATGCCTGCGGAGACCAGCCCATGCCGGAGATGGCATATGTTCTGCCTTCATTAGCGGAATAAACGAGCGTCGGCACTTCGCCGCCGATGCCGCATGACTGCGGTTCGAGCAGCGTCTCGCAGATGCCCATTGCCGCCGCCGCGTCGATGGCGTTGCCGCCACGCGCCAGCATCTGCAAGCCGACCGATGATACGAGGTAATGGCCGGAGGTTACGACGCCTCTAGCGCTCATAACGACGGGACGAGTGGTGAACGATGCCATTGGCTATCCTCCTGCGTGCAAGAATGTGCGTCTATATTCAGGATGATAGCACGATGAGCAACTATTGGCACTCGCCGGTCACTTCCCTTCGATAAGTCGCTTATCCTTCGGATGGAAGGTCAGGATAGGACGATTGGCGTTGACTGTCAGCCTCTCGCTAAAACCCGTCCCAGCCTGGAATGGCGGCAGCCTGCTTGACCCAATCCACAAACAGCTCTTCGTCGAACTTGCCTTCGTAGATGTCGTACCAGCGTGAATCCGGGTCTTTGCCGGAGCCTGTCGGGACGGGTTCTAGCGAAGCGCCCTGCAAGAAGGTCACCTTGATGTAGCGCGTGAACACATGGAAGCTGAGGAACCAGCCCATGTCATCCACGCCGTACCAGGGCGAGTTCCAACGCACTGCCTTGCGCACGCCGGGCACATTGTTCACGATAAGCTCGTCCATGCGTCGGCCGACATCAGACTTCCACTCCGGCATCGCGCCGATGTACCGTTGCACAGGCGCATCCCCGTCGCCCTTCGGAATCTGAGGATTGCCGCCGGAAAGAAGGCGAGTCTTCCCGTCAGCAGCAAGGGGAAGGCTTTTATTCGACCACTTTTCCGGTCGCTTGGCAGTCTTGGCTGGCATAGAATTCGCTCCAATCGCAGTGCGGCGCGGCTAGTGATTTCTAGGGCGAGCGTCTGACTTCGCCATATTTGCATCTCGTAATGTCAGATTCTATAAACTCTAACGTGCTAAGTCAATCGGCGTCCAGCCCCTGTTTAGGCAATTTTCTTGGACGACGGAGCGCTACGCCCATTCTGTGCGGACATCGCAATGTTACGCTCTTATGCCCGCTTGGAATCTTGCTATTCAAGTATGTAATACACACAGTATGGAATAGAACATCCGCTGAAGGGAATGTACGATTGTTACTAACCATTGGTGCTAGTTTAAGACATAGTTGAAAAAGCCACGGGGATGCGCCATTGTGTGAGTTGAAGAACACTTGCAGAGGAGGACATCCCCGTGGC
>VXRI01000068.1 GCA_009838595.1 Chloroflexota bacterium
GGCTGACCTTCGAGCTGCGCCAAGCGGCCAGTCTTCTCTTCGAGCTTCGGCACCGAGTTGATGAGCGCCTTCGTGTACTCGTGCTTCGGGTTGTTGAAAATCGTGCGAACATCGGCGTGCTCGACGATGCGCCCGGCGTACATCACCGCAACGCGGTCGCACATCTTGGCGACGATGCCGAAGTCGTGCGTGATGAACATAATCGCCACGCCGGTCTCTGCCTGCAAGTCTTTCAGAAGCCGCAGATACTGCGCCTGAATGGTTACATCGAGCGATGTCGTCGGCTCGTCAGCGATGAGAACTTCGGGGTCGCAGGAAATGCCGATAGCGCCAACGACGCGCTGACGCATGCCGCCGGAGAGCTGGTGCGGATAGTCCCGAATGCGCACTTCCGGTGCGGGAATACGCACCTTACGGAGCATGTCGATGACCTGGTCGCGCAGGGCGTTGCCCTTCATGCTGCGGTGAATTTTCAGCGCCTCGCCCACCTGGTCGTCGATGTCGAACACAGGGTTGAGCGCCGTCATCGGGTCCTGCAGCACCATGGCTATGCGGTCGCCGCGAATGCGCTCCATCTCCTTCTCGTCGAGCTGGAGGACATCTTCGTTGTTCAGCAGCACTCGTCCGCCGACGATATGCCCCGGAGGCGAGGGAACCAGTCGCATAATGGAGAGCGAAGTAACGGACTTGCCGGAACCGGATTCGCCAACGATGCCGAGGGTCTCGCCGCGTCGTAGATTGAAGCTTACGCCGTCCACCGCCTTCACCACACCCCAGCGTGTAACGAAATAAGTTCTCAGGTCGTCAACTTCGAGAACAACATCGTTGCTTGAGCCGTTCGCTGTAGCCATGCTCTATCTCCTCTGTATAGTTTTTGCCCCGCAGCAAGCCCGAAAAGGTGCGCAAAGCCGCAAGTAGGCATATCGCCTAGATTATCCCAATTTAGTATGCAAACTATAGCCAATAACCATAGAAAACGCAAGCCTGCGAACCTGATTTAGGCATTTCGGTTAGTTATGCCGTATAGAACTCTACTTGCGCGTTCTGCGCCTACTCGCCGTTGTCATTGATGATATACTGGGATGCGAAACGGGAAAGCATAAATAGAGAAAATGCATGCCCAGCTTGTGGCGCGATTGGATGTATCGTTGCAGCAGATGCTCGCGAAGAAACTGAGCAACTGATTCGAGAGAGGGAGTAGTGTATCATCTCGAATTCATGCAAGAGAACGGATCCCCTATTCCTGAACCACCTACGGCCGCGCTCTTGGTGGATATCTAACTGCCCGCCACCGTTGCCGCAATCTCGCAATCCTGCGTTCCATCCCTCCAACACCCCAATTTCTCCTATTCTATACATACCGTTAACCACTTGGAGCAATTGCCATGCAGCGCGCCACCAAAGACATCCTCTACTTCGAGACAGGCCCCGACAATGCACCCACTATGTGGGTTGACCCCGGCGAAGAATTCGAGGTCGAGACGCAGATGAACCGAGGCCCGTGGCTCGACGACCACCCGGATGGCGAGCGCCTGCGTGAACTGCTGCGCGGGGGCAATCCTTCGAGCGGCTGCATCTATGTCAACGGCGCGGAGCCGGGGATGGCGCTCGTGGTGCATGTCGGCGAGATTGATGTCGATCCCATCGGCTTCACGAACTTTCGCGGCAGCACAAGCGCAATGCCCGGCTGGATGGGCGATAGCGGCATCGGGCGGCATCACAAGGTCGTGGAGATTCAAGACGGCAATATCCTGTGGAGCGACACGCTGCAGATTCCTATCGCGCCGATGCTGGGCTGCGTCGCAATCGCGCCAAAGCACACGCGCTGGACGAATGCGTGGGCAGGCGAGTGGGGCGGCAACTTCGACATCCAAGAGGTCACGACCGGCGCGTCCGTGTGGCTGCCGGTCAACGTGCCCGGCGCGCTACTGCATGTAGGCGATATGCACGCGCGACAGGGCGACGGAGAAATATGCGGCGCCGGCGGCATCGAGACGGGCGGTAGAGTCCGGCTGCGATGCGAGCTCGTGCCCCTGCCCGCGGCGATGACCTGGCCGCGCATCACCAACGATACGCACATAATGACCACCGCGATGGCGCGCCCGGCCGAGGACGCCTTCCGGATGGCGCTGTCCGAGATGATCCTGTGGCTGCAGCACGACTACGCCTTCACGCGCGGCGAAGCATACCTGTTCCTGGGGCAAGTGCTAGAAGCCCGCTGCACCCAATTCGTCAACCCTACTTTCAGCTACATCGCAAAGGTCAACCGAAAGTACCTGCCGTCGTAGCGTGTCCGCACGCTAGTGCCGGATGTAGCTTATCCCTTCTCCCACAATATCACCACAGGCGGAAGGGACTTGAGACGGCAGCGCATCAGGCCATGCTCAATTTTAGGTTGACCTACTGCGCCTATTGGGGACCCGGGAAGAAGTCCGCGCCCTGCATTATCATGTCTTGCTGGCGAATTGCCAAGCCACGCACGCGCGGCATGTATTCGTTCGTCCAGCGCGGGTCGGAACGCACCTGGTCGCGCGCCTTCTCGAAGTGTGTATAGTCTTCGTACGCCCAGATGTGCACGATGCGGTTCAAAGGGCCGATGTCCGTGTAGTACCAGCCGGCAAGCTTCACGCCATAATCGTCGCGTATCTTGATGGCGACCTCTTCCACCGCCTTCATATACTGTGGCACTGAGCCGGGCTGCAAGTCGTAAATGCGCATGTCGTAAATCATTTCACACCTCTCTTTATCAAACTTATCCTACCTATCCTGTATATCGATGTTAAGTCTCGTGTCAAGTCCCACCTTCCGATACGCGCCGTCGCTCGCCTATCATACCGTTTGGACGAAGCATTATCACCAGCACCAACAGGAAGCCGATTAGGAAGAAGCGCAGGTTTGGGTTGTTGATTTCCGGCGGGAGGAACTGTGTGCCGCTCCATATTCCCCAGACTATGAACGCACCCATCAGCGCACCCAGGTTGTTGCCGCTGCCGCCTACCATCAGCATCACCCACACGATGAATGTCGCCAGCAACGGGTCAAAGACCATCGGGTCCACATAGCGAAAGCCATGCGCGTACAATGCGCCGCCTATGCCCATCACCGCCGCGCCCAGGATGAACGCTTGCAGCTTGAACCGGAACACGTTCTTGCCTGCCGCCGCCGTCGCCTCTTCGTCCTCTCGGATGGCGCGCAGCACGCGCCCCCAAGGCGAGTTTATCGCGCGCTGTATGACGAAGTACAGCGCCGCCAACACGATAATTACTACCGCGAAATACAGCAGGTCGTACTGCTTCGGAGTTACGAAATCTCCTAAGAACTTGGGGATGTCGGACAGCCCGCGTGACCCGTTCGCCAGCCACTTTTCGTTCAGGAACATCAGCCGCACGCTCTCCGCGATTCCGAGCGTGGATATGGCGAGGTAGTCGTCGCGCAACCGCAGCGTTATCGCGCCAACGACCAGCGCGACCACACCGCTTACTATGGCAGCGCATGCCAGCGCGACGAAGAACCATAGGTCAATGCCCAACTGCAGCGTGTTCGCCAGATTGCCGCCGAAGACGAAGTCCTCAAACAGTTCCGGCGATGGTGGCGCGGTCGTCAGCAACGCGGCGGTGTACGCGCCAAGCGCGAAGAAGCCCGCCACTCCGATGTTGAACAGCCCCGTGTACCCCCAGTGCACATTCAGTCCAAGCGTGAACACGCCGTAAATGCCGGCGAGTATTCCAAAGCCCGCGAGGAAGTAGATGATGTCCATAACTATGCGTCCCTGTCGCCGAACAGACCACGAGGGCGCACCAGCAGCACAACCAGCATTATGGCGAACGACACGGCCGGCTTGTACGCAGGCGAAACCCACTCGGTTGAAACTTCCATCGACACACCAATGAGCAGCCCGCCCACGAGCGCTCCCCAAGGCTTGCCTATGCCGCCCAGCAGCACCGCCGCGAACATCGGTATCAGCGTCGCCCAGCCTGCATTGGGATGCAGCTGCGCCCGCGCCACCGCGATAAGCGTGCCGGCTATGGCTGCGTAAGCGGCGGCGATTGCCCATGTCCAGTGCACGATGCGCGTCGTGTCGATGCCCGTAATTCGCGCGAGGTCGATGTTGTCCGCCGTGGCGCGCATTGCCTTGCCCGTGCGCGTGCGATTCAGGAACAGATACAGCGCACCGACCAGCACGACGGCGGTCAGACCGAGAAAGATGTTGTCCGGCGGCACGCGAATGTCGAATGGCAGCGCGCCGCCGGTGGGCAGGGCTATCTCAAAGTCGATGTGGTAGAAAGACCGTGTCTCGCGTGGCAGGCGAATCGGTCCGGTGCCCCAGAGCATCTGTATCGCGCCCCGCAGGGCGATAGCGATGCCCAGCGATACCATCGCTATGGTGATAAGCCCGGTGCCGCGCTCGCGCAGCCGCTGATACACCGAGTTGTCAATTGCTAGGGCGAATGCACAGCATACAACAACGGTTATCGGCAGAGCAATCAGCAGCGGATAGCCGAATGTGAACGGACCAAAGCCCGTGCCAACAATGCCGATTGCAGGGAACACGACCGTAAGCAGAAAGAACGATATGTATGCGCCGAGCGTCATATAGTCGCCGTGCGCGATGTGCGCGAAGCGCAGAATGCTGTAAATCAGCGTGATGCCGATAGCGCCGAGCGCGATCATACTGCCGAGCAGAATGCCGTTGACGACCTTGCTCGGAGCCGCCACAAACACAACGACGCAAAGCAACGCCAGCGCCCCCGCCCAGCCCCATTCGCCCAGCGCCGCCGACCTAGCTCGTACACCTATCCCTTGCCCAATCATCAGCCGAATCTATCCACTATACCTTGTCTATCCCGTCCATCCTGTTAGCCTCGCCACTATGCCATTCCGAATCGCAGTGAGGATTCTAAAATCCTCGCATTCTGACATCATTGCGCTTCCTATAGTCTTCACACGCTCTACATACAGGCAAGCTCACTTCCCGCCTAAGTACAGCCTGCCAATGTCCGGATTGTCCAGCAATCCCGCCGCGCTGCCGTCCAACCGATTCTCGCCGTCCGCAAGCACATAGCCCCTGTCGGACATTGCCAGCGCCGTGCGGATGTTGTGCTCGACTATGAGTAGCGCTACGCCGGTGCCGCGTATGACGCGCAGCCTGTCGAATATCAGCTGCGCCATAATGGGCGACAACCCCGCGCTAGGCTCATCAAGCAGCAGCAGGCTCGGCTTGAGCATCAGAGCGCGCGCGAACGCGAGCATCTGCCGCTGCCCCCCGGACAAACTGCCCGCGCGCTGTCGTCTGCTGCGCCGCAAATCCGGGAACATACGATACATTTCCGCAACCTGCGCGGGCATCTCCGTATCGTCCGCGAATGCGCCCATCTCCAAGTTTTCTTCGATGGTAAGCGAAGGAAATATGTTTCCGACCTGCGGCACATACGACATTCCCATCCGTATGAGCCTATCCGTCTGCATTCCCGTGATGTCCGTGTTCTCGAATACGACGCTGCCTTCCCTTGGCGTCAGCAAGCCAAATATCGTCTTCATCAGTGTGGACTTGCCACTGCCATTCGGACCAAACATCGTGACCGCCTCGCCCGGCTCAACATGCAGCGAAACGCCGTGAAGAATCTCAGTCTCGCCATACCCTGCAAATATGCCGTCCACGCGCAGGATGCTCATGCGCCCGCCTTCGTCTCGCCGAACTCCGCTTCATTTGGCGCTGTTTCATGCGCCGTATTCTCACCCGCCGCCGCGCTCGCTTCGCCGCTGAAGCCGAGATACGCTCTCAGCACCTCTTCGTCACGCTGCACCTCTTCGGGCGTGCCTTCCATCAGCTTCCGTCCCTCGCTTAGCACGATGACGGGATCGCACAGGCTCATAACCACACGCATGTTGTGCTCGATGATGAGGATGGTTATGCCGGTCTCTTCCTGAGTGCGGCGGATGTCTTCCATCAACAGATCGGTGAGCGCGGGACTGACGCCGGCGCTCGGCTCGTCTAGCAGGATCATCTTCGGCTTCGCCATAAGCGTCCTGCCAAGCTCGAGCAGTTTCTTCTGCCCGCCGGACAGGTTCGCTGCATATTCGTCCTTAAGATGGTCAAGATTCAGGAATTCCAGTGTCTCAAGCGCTTGCCGTTCTATGGCGCGTTCCTGCGGCGCAATGCGCCAAGGCGTAAACCACGACGCCCAGATTCGCTCGCCCTCCTGATTCGCCGGCACGAGCATAAGGTTTTCAAGCACGGTCATATACTTGAACTCGCGCGGTATCTGGAATGTGCGGACAAGCCCTGCATGAAAAGTCTCATGCGCCTCCATGCCGTCAATGCGCTTGCCAAGAAATGTAATCGTGCCGGCAGTAAGCTTGTGAAAGCCGCTGATAAGGTTGAACAGCGTAGTCTTCCCCGCGCCATTCGGCCCAATCAGCCCCGTAATGGTGCCCGGCATCACATCCAGCGAGCAATGATCAACCGCCCGCACACCGCCAAAATCCTTGACCAAATCCCGCACTTCAAGGATGGGCTGCGAGTCTGCCGTCTGCCCGCCTGTGGATTGCCGTATTGGGTTGTTGTCAATCTGCGAACTCGTCATTGCATCCGTCCACACAAAAGGTGTTGTCCGCTTGGGATATGGTGATGCGTCGCCGATACATTCTTGCGCCGGTGCCTCGCGTTGTAAGTTGCGTAGTTGTTTACGATGTTGAGATATGCGTTATCGCCAAACTGCCGCGTGTGTCGTGCATATCCCAATGAATATCACCGCGCCAACTTGCCATTGCCTTCGTCCACAAAGACGGTGTTGTCCACTTGGGATATGGTGAT
>VXRI01000011.1 GCA_009838595.1 Chloroflexota bacterium
GTGCCGGCACGAATGTCAGGTACACCAGCGCGCTAATCGCGATTACCGGCGCCGCTTCGCCGAGTGCGCGAGACATCGCCAGGATTGTGCCGGTGAGAATGCCCGGCAGCGCCTGTGGCAGCACTATGCCTTTTACGACCTGCCACTTCTCCGCCCCGAGGGCGTAGCCCGCCTGCCGATATGTATCCGGCACGGCGCGGATAGCCTCTCGCGACGCTAATATGACGATTGGCATCACAAGCAGCGCCATTGTCATCGCGCCTGCCAGCAGCACGCGCTCGCCGCTGAACATCCACTGCACAAACAGAGTCAGTCCGAGCAAGCCATATACGATGGACGGCACGCCTGCGAGATTGGACAGGTTGATCTCGATGAAGCCGGTCAGGCGGCTCGGCACTGCGTATTCTTCAAGGTATATCGCCGCGCCGACGCCGATGGGGATAGCAAACAGCGCAGTCAGCCCCATCAGCCAGACGCTGCCCCAGAGGGCGGACTTTAGCCCTGCTTCTTCGGGGTGGCGCGACGGGTAGGAGTTCAAGAAGTTCCAATTGAGCCACGGCGCGCCTTCCGCCAACACCTGCGCCAGCAGCACCACCAGCCCGACAATGCCCACCATCGTGGCGAGCAAGAACATCACATATATCACGCTGCCCATCTTCTTACGGAACGGCAAGCGAGGCTTGAACATCGCCGCTGTCTGCTGCATTAGTACTTCTCCCGCCAGCGCTTAACGATGAAATGCCCGAGCAGGTTCATCACCAGCGTGATGAAGAACAGCAACAAGCCAACCGCGAAGATGGTGTTGTATTCGAGCGAGCCGTGCGGTGTTTCGCCAAGGCTTAGTTGCACAATGAACGCAGTCATCGTTTGTATGCTTTCGAGCGGATTGATGGTAAGGTTCGGCGTCGCGCCGGCTGCGATGGTAACGAGCATCGTCTCGCCGATGGCGCGCGATATGGCGATGATGAACGACGCCACGATGCCGGACAGCGCGGCAGGTACGACTACGCGCAGGCTCACTTCCACGCGTGTCGCGCCTAACGCATACGCGCCGTTACGCAGCGAGTTGGGCACCGAATTCATGGCGTCTTCGCTAAGCGAAGAGACCATCGGAATAATCATCACGCCCATCACGAGTCCCGCGCTGAGTGCGTTGAACACCAGCATATCAGGGAAGAACAACTTCAGGATCGGCGTAACGAATGTCAGCGCGAAGTAGCCGTACACGACTGTCGGGATGCCTGCTAAGATTTCAAGTACGGGCTTGACTATGCGGCGCACCTTGTTCGGCGCGTACTCTGATAGGAAGATTGCTGCCGCCAGACCGACTGGCAGCGCGACCAACGCCGCGATTGCGGCTATGAGCAGCGTGCCTCCCACCAGTGGCAACACGCCGTAGGCGCGAGGCTTCAGGATCGGGGTCCAGCGGGTGCCAGTGAAAAACTCCCAGCCGGAGACAACGCCGCGCTCGACATACGAAAATGGGCTCCGGCTCTCGATGCGCTCGATCCGTCCGGTCCAGCCCTGAAGGTCTTGCTCCAGTTCCGCTATTTCCGCCGGTGATTCGCTTCTTTCGATCCTGGTCTCGATCTGGCTGATCTCAGATTGAGCAAGGTGAACCGGCATTTCCACGAAGAAGCCTATCGCCTGTGAGACCAGTGTGAAGATGATGCCGATGGTGGTCAGGACGGATATGAGCGCGCAGCCGAAGAACAGCCAGCGAACTATCTTCCCTTCGAGAGACGCGCCTCGCTTGCGCCGCATGCGCGGTGTCGCAGTGCTAGACTGCAAAGTGTCGCCGACATTGCCTTGGGACTGCGGCATAGTACCTTCCATAACGCAATTAGCATACGCCCGTAAAGTTAAGTCGCGGTAAACGAGTTATTAACAAGCCGTTAATGGCAATTATTGAGACATATTGATTGCCCCATAATGGGGTTTGTAAGCAATCCTCACAGTGAGGAAAGGGCATGGCTCGATTGGATGCACAGATTGACTCGGAGCAGCGACGGACGGTTGGAAGAACTCGTCACAGAGAGAGGCTTGCCTATATCGGAGGTTGTGTGCCGCTTAATAGATGACGCCTGCGAAGACATCGTGCGCGAACGCCGTGAGAAAGCGCATGCTCCCGGCGAAATTCATTGATACCAACATTCCTATCTATGCTCTATGCCGCCGGAAGAGAACACCCCTACAAGGAACCTTGCGTTCGTATTCTCACTGCGGGCACATAGCATCCGCGATCATTCTGCATTGGCGTAGAAGTCCTCCAGGGATTTACGCATTATTACCGCGCGTCGCAAAGATGGGAACTTGATAGAGAAGCGCTCAATTCTTTCTCATAAATAATGTAGGGGCGTGTTGAACCTGTCTATGAATAGGACATACAAGTCGCCGCGATGTTGGCGGATGTGCACCCCTCTGCTAGTACACATGCACTACTGCATGCGACAGTGATGCACCGCTTGGGATTAGACCGCATTGCATCTGCGGATACAGACTTTGATCGACCGACGGATATTACTCGGCTTCAAATATAGATGAATGGGGCAATTTGATAGAATGGCTAGGCTTGCAGTCGTTCGCCTAATCTTCAAACCATGCCCTCGCCACTGTGAAGCGAAATGTGCTGCCTATACCTTCTTCGCTTTGCACACTGACTTCACCGCCGTGCGCTTGGACTATTTGCTGCACTATGGCGAGTCCCAGACCGCTGCCGCCGTCTCGCCGCGCTCTATCGACCTTGTAAAAGCGCTCGAACACATGCGGCAGGTGCTCCCGCGCTATGCCGATGCCCGTGTCCCGCACTTGCACGGCATGCTTGTCTTCGTCGCTTTCGATGGACACCGTTACGCTGCCCGCCGCCGTGTTTTTGAGTGCGTTGTCCAGCAAGTTCACCATCACTTGGTGCAACTTGCCACCGTCGCCCAACGCGAATGCGGGCTCGCCCGACGTACCGACACACAGGCTCACGCCGTCCGCAGTTCTGTCGTGGTATTCCAAGACAACCTCGTTCACCAGCGCGGACAGGTCGATCGGCATCAGGTGGGGCAGCCGCTGCCCGCTTTCTAAGTGAGACAGTTCCAACAAGTCTTCGACGATGGCGTTCATGCGGTCGAGGTCGCGGTTGATGCGCTGCAAGTAGTTTCGCGCGGTAGGTCTGCTCTCCAGCGCACCGCCTTCCAGCGTCTCCACCATAATCTTGACGGACGCCAGCGGCGAGCGCAGTTCGTGCGACACATTGGTTACGAATTCGCGCAGTGTGTTTTCCACTTGACGGTTGGCGGTCAGGTCGTGCAGTGTCAGCAGGATGCTGTTCGAATCGCCGCCTAGTGGTGTTGCGATGGCGTTCAAGAAGCGTCGCTGCGGCAGCAACTCGACCTCTGTCTGCCTTATCTGCCCGGAGCCGAGCGACAGAGCCGCCACCTGCTGAATCTCATGGTCACGCAGCACTTCCATTAAGCGCGCGCCCACGGCATCACGCGCGCTGATGTCGAGAAGCCACTCTGCGGCGCTGTTCATCAGTGTTATTCTTCCGTCCGCTTCTATGACGACCACGCCGTCTTCCATCGTGTCCAACATCGCCGTCAACTTGCTGCTCTCCGCCGACATGTCGTTCAGCATGCTCCGTATCGTGTCCGCCATGGAGTTGAACGCCGCGGCAAGTTCCTGCGTCTCGTCCGACGATATTGGCGATACGCGGTGTCCCAAGTCGCCCTGTGCGAACCGAGTCGCGCCATCGGCGACCGCGCGGACGGAGCGCGATGTGCGGCGAAATATGAAGTAGCCTGCGCCGACCGACAGCAGCCCGACAAGCAGCGCAGCAACCGCGATGCTCGCTATGAGGCGGCTGATGTCGGGCTGAACTTGTGACAGAGGAACGGCGACCCGCACCGCGCCAGCGACTTCGTCGTCTCTCGCAATGGGCGCTATGGCATAGAGCATTTCATTGTCGAAGTTGTCGTCCAGAGGCGAACCCACGCCCACGCTGCCTGCGCTGCCTTGTGAAAGCGCTGCGCGCACCTCGTCTCGCCCGAGCTGTGAAGGCAACCGCGCCGGAGATTGCAGACTATCGGCTATGACATTTCCATCAGATTTGATGACTGTCACCCGCGCGTCTGCAATCTGACCGAAACTTGATATGGATGCCTGCAATTCGGCTTCGACTTGCCTAATGAAGCCGATTGGAACGGCAGCGGGAGTTTCATCGCCCACCCTGTCGCTCACGAGGCGCGCTTGCGTGTGGAGACTGGCTTGCAGGTTGGTAATGTACGATTCGCGCACAAAGCCTACGAGGTACACACTGACGACACCCATCGTTACGAAAATCAGCGCGGTGTATGCGAGGGCGATGCGCCAGTGGAGCGAGCGAGGCAGCCTCATCCGTCAAAGCGGTATCCGACGCCGCGAATCGTGACGATACGGACGGGCTTGCCGGGTTCGGGCTCGATCTTCTCGCGCAGCCAGTGGACATGGACATCCACCGTGCGGCTGTCGCCGTAGTAGTCGTGCCCCCAGAGGCGTTCGAGGATTTGGTCGCGTGTGAAGGCGCGAGCGCGGTTCTTGGCGAGCAGCGCAAGCAGGTCGAACTCGCGCGGCTTGAGTTCCAGGCGCACGCCGCCGCGCCGCACGATATGGCTTGTGCTGTCGATTTCCAAGTCGCCGGTGCGAAGTATATCCACATCTGCGGATTCGCCGTCCGTGGCGGACGCGCGCGTGGAACGGCGCAGCATATTGCGAACGCGCGCCATCAATTCGCGGACGCTGAACGGCTTGGTAACATAGTCGTCCGCGCCGAGCTCCAAGCCTACCACGCGGTCTATCTCTTCGCTGCGCGCGGTGAGCATCAGAATGGGGACTTCACTCTCGTGGCGCAGGATGCGGCACACTTCGAACCCGTCAAGTTGCGGCAGCATAACATCAAGAATAATGAGATCAGGGCGAACGGAGCGCGCGGTATTAAGCGCCTGTTCGCCATCGATAGCCGTCTGCACAGAATAGCCCTCGCGCTCCAAATTATATCGAAGCGCCTCAAGCAGATTCTCTTCATCCTCAACGACAAGTACGGTACTCATGCGTGTAAGTATGTCAGCATATCCGCGTAACAGTCAATACGCCGCGCGCTAACGATAGCGTTTCCATTCAGGTGGCTCGAATGAAACCCGTTCGTCCCTCGACAGGGACAGGATGAGCGCTCGCGGCGCGTGGTTCGACAAGCTCCCCACGAACGGTAGTAAAACATTCTTGACCACATAGAAGAAAACGCTATCCGCGCTAACTATGCGAATTTAAGCGCGACAAGCCGCCGTTCCAACGCCAGCCCCTGCGCCAGCGGCAGGTCCGCGCCTTCGAGTACGGCTCGCTTGGCTAGGGACATTGCGGACGGGTCGAGCGCAGATAGTTCTTGTGCAGCTGATATTGCCTCTTGCATCAGTGTGTCTGCGGGGACAACAATGTGCGCCAAGCCGATACGCTGCGCTTCATCCGCGCCGATGCGCCTGTTTGACAGCACCACATCCAGCGCTCTGCTCGCACCCACGACTCGCCGCAAAGTCTGCGTGCCGCCCGCTGCCGGTATCATCCCAAGCGCGACTTCCGGCATGGCGAACTGCGCGTCATCGGCGGCGATGCGAATGTCGCACAGGCAAGCAATCTCCACGCCCGAGCCGATGACATATCCGCGCATCGCCGCGACGAGCGGCTTTCGCAGCGACAGGAACAGTCCCCAGATATCGCGTTCCCAGCGCACCTGCCGCGCGATGACCTGCGACGGCGCAGTGCCGAACTCGGTCAAGTCCGCGCCGGCGCAGAACGCGCGCTCACCGGCGCCGCTGATTATTGCGACGCGCACATCAGGGTCGTCGCGCACTGCCCCTAGCGTGATGAACAACTCGTCGCGCATCTGCACATTGTATGCGTTCATCACGCGCGGCCGGTTCAGCACGATGTGCGCCACCGCGCCGCTCTTGCTGTACAACACCACGGGCTCATTCATAGTCAGTCAGTATTTCAATGCGTCAGTCTGTCAGTTATTCAGTATATCAGTCGGTCGGTGTTTTGGTATTCACGGATCGTCGCTTCCGATATTTAAGACGATTTCACAATTTCCGACGACCGCTCTCTTCGTCATTCCCGCGCAGGGAGACCTTTGCATAACCAGGTTAATCGGAGACAATCGCGGGTGTTCGGGTTATGAGTTGAGGAGTGAGAAGATGCACCGTCAAATGGGTCAGCCTTCGCTGGTGGAATCACTACTGCCGCAGTCGCTCGGTAGGAACGAGCGGCTGGAGCGTATAGCCGGCGAGTTCGACTGGGATCGTTTTGCCTCCCTGGTGGATGACATCTACTCGGCAGGCGAGGGTCGTCCGAGCTATCCACCGCTGGTGATGGTCAAGGCGCTGCTGCTACAGCAGTGGTACAACCTGTCGGACCCTCAGATGGAAGAGTCGTTGAGCGACCGAATATCGTTTCGCCGGTTCGTGGGTCTAGGACTTGAAGATGCAACGCCCGACCACTCGACGATAAGCCGTTTTCGGGCTGAGTTGTCTAGGCGGGAGTTGAGCGAGAAGCTGTTTTTGGAGTTGGAGTCGCAGTTGGACGAGCGCGGTCTGATAGTAAAGAAAGGGACGTTGATGGACGCTACGCTGGTGGAGTCTCAGATACGTCGTCCGCCGCTGTCAAAGGGTCGTGGAGTCAAGAGCGAGAAGGACGCGGATGCAGACTGGACATTTAGTGGAAGAGGTAGGCGCTCCCACTTCGGATACAAGGTGAATGTGGGCGTGGATGACGGCACCGGAATTGTGAGTA
>VXRI01000117.1 GCA_009838595.1 Chloroflexota bacterium
GTGTTACCTGATCGTTTTCGGTGATGTACGCATTGGATTCGGTAATGTCGCCCCCAAGATAGGTATAATTGCTGCCGTGCTACCTATCGAGCGCTATGGCGATGCTCTTGGCCACTGAACAGAGGTTGCGATAGTGGATGTGCGGAGTTTTCTTCTTTCTCTGTTTATGCGTGTAGTAATCAAATAGGCTTCCGGTTGTATCCACCTTCGGCATCAGAAAACCGATAATTTCTCTTGTACCCGCCTCAAAAACAAACTCGCTTGGCCAAGATACAAACAAATGCCCCGTCTGTTCGTCTCTTCTTTCCGGAGGGTAGTCTATCATCATCTCCAGTTTTCGAATGGTTTCATCCGTCAACTTATCGCGGTGATATACTTTAGCCACCCATTCGTCGACAGGTTCAGGCAGGCTGTACACAGCGCCTTCGCCGCCTTCGCCAAGTTTATCCGCATCATGGAGAGTGATGTCGCCGGTCACGCGGCTTGTAACGGCTATGCTATTGGAGTTAGTCATAAGCGCTGCTCACCTTCTACCAAGCAGTATCGGTCAGGTTTGCGAGCAGCAAAGTCGTGTCATCGTCCACACGCGCGGTTACTCTGGGGGAAGACAAGAAACCTTTCAGCGTTTGCTTGGCGGACTGGGCGTCATGCTGTTTTTCAGCCCAGCGAAACAGCGGCGTGAAGAAGGGGGCGTGCGGGGCGTTGGCGGCAGAGGCGTCCAGCGCGAGGGGCTGTATCCCATCCGTGAACATCGCCAGATGCTTGACGTTAGCGCGTTGAACTTTGATTGCCAGGGATTTTCGCCAGTCGTTTGATGTGATGAACTTGGTTTCATTCGCATACTCCCCGCGCTGCGGAGGGCTGAATAGCGTGTAGCGGGGCGCTTTGGAGTCTTCGTCTGATGCTGTGCTGCCGGCGCTTGCCAGCGTCACAACCGCGCCATCGCCTATCTGCGCCGTTGCGATAATGTCGGACGCGCAGATTGCGATTATCAGCGTAGTGGCTAGGTCTCTAATCTGAGCGTTTCTTGTCCTTGCTTCCGCTTCGAGTTCTTTTCTCGCAAAATGCGCGGTTTCTTCCAACACTTCTTTGAGCACGCCTTCGTAAAGCGGGTGAACATGGCGGCTGACAAGGCTGCAAGCCTTTTGGACTGCCGCGCAGGCGGCGATGCGCGAGCCGTCCGCCGAAAGACTCGCCGAACCGGCGCCATCCGCGACTGCCGCCACGAGAGCGCCGCGAGAAGAGTTAGCGGACACACAGCGATGGCTTTGGTAGTCTTGGCACGGCTGTCCGTTTCTCTGATGGCTTGTTCCCGTTGCGGACGCTGATACGACGCGCCAAGTCTGCATTTGCTAACCTCTGATGCACGCTGTCTGTTGATAGAAAAGATGCAATGTAATGAACATTGCAGATATTAAATCTTTGCCCAATCCTTTAGGCTGTCCAAATCCAAAGTAATCTCGTCATCCGTGCGGGAAGCAGAAACGCGGGACATCGACTTGGACAGCCATTCGAACATCGCACTAAACTTCAAGCCGTCCAATTCCAATGGCTGTCGAGGGCTTATCTCCTGAAGTATTTCCAAATCAGCGCCTTCTACGCCTACGGAAAACGCAGCCACCCTCTTATCACTTTCAGACTGCTTTAACCTATCAGAAGCCGCCATAATCACATCGGCGGGTTCAGTCGGCAACCCGTCTGTCATCATAAGCAGAATGGGGCGATAATAATCGATGCCATTATCCCTGTACATCTGCTTGCGCTCTTCTATCTTGTCGAGCGCAAGGTTTATGCCTGCGCCCATATCAGTAGTTCCGTTTGCATCCAGCATTGGCGGAATGAAGTCGTCAGCCGTCACGAAATCTTGAACCACCTTTGCGCCGCTGCCAAATGTGATAATCGCCACTTCGGTACGCAGCGAGGCTAATGTGTCCGTTTTGATGTGCCTAGAGAATGCGCCAAGCCCATCGTTGAGCTGCTCTATCTTGTCTCCGTACATGGATGAAGACACATCCACCAGCAGGACGCATGGGCATCTTGGTTCCGGGTTTTCGACGAACTGTACATCGGGTATCAGGTCGTCCTGCGTGAAATCAGTTGTCACTTGTTTCTCCTTTTCGTTTTTGAATCCACTGCCAGACATTGAAGGCCGTAGTTGCGACTGCTGCCGTGAGAGCGGCGAAAATTATCCTTCCGAGAGAAATGAATATGGTGTCCATGATTGTTTCCAGTATCAGAAACGCAAGCAGAAAGCCGAGGCCGATTAGCAGTCCACGCCGGAAGCTATCTCTCGAGCTCCTTTCAACCTGGCTTTCCACGCGGGCATAGAACTCGCTTGAGGGTAAATCCACATACTGTCCGCAAGCGCATTGTGCCTGCCCCGGCTCCAGCTCCGTTCCGCATCTGACACAGTTCATAGCATCTCACTCCATTTTTCAGAATTATTGGGCACTGCGCCTCACAGCAGAAACTTTCTGACAATCTGCCAGAGGTTGAAGCCTATAACAGCGGCCAACAATACGAGAAAAATGCCTGCCCCGTACAGCTCGGCGATAAAAATAATATCCATGATTTTTTCAAGCAGCACAAACAGAAACAGAAAGCCTATGCCTATCAGCAATCCCCGAATGGAGTTCTCTTTTGAGCTCTGCTCAACTTTGTTCTCCAAGCGGGCGTAGAACTCGTTTGACGGCAAATCGACATACTGCCCGCAAGCACATTGCGCCTGTCCAGGCTGCAATTTCGTTCCACATCTGACACAATTCATAGTCATAGCAATCCGCTCCTCCCACGCAGGATTATGCATTCCACGCTTTATCACACATGGCGCGATTATCCCAACCGCGCCAAATACTGCCCCGCGATGTCCACGCCCACCATGCCGCTGTACGCCTGCGTGAGGCGCTGGGTGACGGGTCCGGGTATCGCGGCATCGCCTATGGTGTTGCCGTTGAAGGAGGACACGGGGACTATGCAGAAGCTGGTGGATGTGATGAACGCTTCGTCGGCTGTGTAGGCGTCGTAGAGGTCGAGGTCGGCTTCGCGCACGGTGATGTCCAACTCGTGCGCGAGGTCTATCGCCGTTTCGCGGCTGATGCCGGCAAGCACGTACTGCTCGCGCGGCGTCAAGACTGCGCCGTCCTTGACGAGGAAGATGTTCGCGCCGGGTCCCTCGCACAGGTTGCCGCTCATGTCCAGCAGGATGGGCCAGGCGTCCGGGTTCTGCGCCTCGACCTCTTGTGTGGCAAGCACGAGGTTGATGTAGTTGTGCATCTTGGCGCGGGGGCTCATCGCTTCCGGCGGCGTGCGTCGAATGGACGGCACTATGACGGGCATGCCATCACGGTAGAATTTGGCGCGCGCCTCGAACGGCAGCGGCACGCACTCGACCAGGACCGTCGGGCTGTCGCCGGGCACGCCCCGCGTGATGCGCTGCGTTACCCAGTAGTCGCCGTTCTCTTCCAGCAGCGGCAAGTTCGCCTCAAGCACCTGCATCGTGATGTCCGCGAACTGCTGCTTGCTCAGGCCGGGCTCCATGCGTAGGTACTTCAATGAGTTGAAGAAGCGATCAAGATGGTCGCTCAGCTTGAATATCTTGCCGTTGAATGTGCGCGTGGTGTCGAACACTGCGTCGCCGTACAGGAATCCCCTGTCGCGCACCGAAATCTTCGCCTCGCTCTCCGGCACCATTTCGCCGTTCAGGTATATCACTCGCTCTTGTGTCATTGGTAATCCTCCATATTAAGTCCATATCAATAAGTCCATATCAAACTGCATATTAAACCGACAGGATGAACAAGACTATCATTAACCTGAATATCCTGCCCATCCTTCTAAAATCGGGTTTAGCGGAGAAGCGCTATCTCTGCGCGCCTAGCCTTGCTGCCTATCCCTGCTGATTAAAATCGCGGAAACGATACCCCACATTCCAGATAGTCTCGATGTACGGGTGCTCGGCATCCTCAATCTTGCTGCGCAGCCGCCGGATGTGCACATCCACCGTGCGCGTGCCGCCGAAGTAGTCGTAGCCCCAGATGCTGCTGAGCAGCGCATCGCGCGAATATACTCGGCCCGGGTTCGTGGCAAGCAGGCGCAGCAGTTCGTACTCTTTGAAGCGCAGGTTCACGCGCTTGCCACGCAGCGTTACCTCGTAGGTGGACGGGTTGATGACGAGGTTGCCCGCGCGTATCACATCGTCGTCTTCCTGATGGCGGTTGCGATGCAGCGTCAGCTTGACGCGCGTGACCATCTCGTCCGTGTCCGGTGGGCTGAGCGCGAAGTCGTTCACGCCAAGATCCAAGTCGAAATCGATGATCATTTCGGCTGGCACAAGCGCGATGACGGGCAATTTCATCGACTCGCGGCACTCTAGCGGGGTCTTTGTGGCGGCAAGGGACAGCGTATCAAGGTCCAGAACGGCGATGTGCGGCAGCGCGGCGGCGTCAAGCGTGTCTATGTCCGTGATGCGTTCGACCAGCAGCACTTCGATTCCCTCGTCGTCTAGAGCGTCTAGCCATTCATCCTGCGGGGCGCTGTCTTGCAACGGATGTGATCTCACCATAAACCGGGCGCTTTCCTCCACGGCGACCGTGTACATTGTCCCTTTCCCTTGATGTGGGAAAGCTAGGATGGAGGGTGAACCGAATACATGCTCACCGTCAAGTGTCCGCCTACACTTGAAATCCATCATTGAATATATGCCATTACGCCGTGTCTGTTCAAGTGCGGGGAGTATCAGTGCGTGGGACGCCGCCGAAGCGCAGACGCAGTAGCCCTTTTACATCTTCGATTGCAGTGCCGAGTATCTTTACGCGTGTGTCGGGGTCGTCGGTCCAGTGGACGGGGATCTCGCGAATCTTGAAGCCGTTCGCCTCCGCGAGGATGAGCAGTTCGGTGTCGAAGAACCATCGGTTGTTGCGAATCAGCGGCACGAGCGCATCCACGGCGCGGCGGCTGACTGCCTTGAAGCCGCACTGTGCATCACGGAAGCCGGTGAAGAACATTGTGCGAAATAGCATGCTGTACCCGCGTGATGTGATTTCGCGCTTGAGCGGACGCAGCTCAACGCGCGCGCCCTCAATCAGCCGAGACCCGATGGCGATGTCATATCCGCCATTGGCAATAGCGCCTACCAACGGCTGCAATGCCGCTAGGTTTGTCGATAGGTCAACATCCATATACGCCACAATGTCCGCCTCGGACTCCAGCCAAGCCGTGCGCAGCGCAAGCCCGCGCCCGCGCTCCTCCAATCGAAACGGCGACACACCCGGATACTCATCCGCCAACCGCGCCGAAACTTCCGGCGTACCATCATCCGACCCATTGTCCGCAATCAAAATGCGCCAGTCGTAGGCGCTGAGGTTCGCGGAAAGGTGCGCGTGTAGCACAGGTACGCTTTGCGGCAGGGCGCGCTCTTCGTTGAGTACAGGGATTACAATGTCAAGCGATTTTTGGGTCATAATTCAAGCGTTTTTCTCAATGCACTCGAAGAGGTAATGCATCAGCATCGCGGCAAGTTAAGAATCTTCCTTCTAGGCTCTGTTGACATTTGCGACATTCCCGTGAAAACGGGAACCCAGTACCTTCACAATGTACACATTTTGTCTCATTGACACCGCATGCAAGCACTGGATTCCTGCGAAAGCAGGAATGACGGAATGTAATTGTGAAATGTCAACAGAACCTAACGGGTAAGGCTAGGATGGGGCAAAATCAAAATTGGAACAAACTAAATTTACTCACTTCACCCCATACCCTAATTCCCTAGCGCCTAATGCCTAAAGTGCCGCGTTCCCGTGAACAACATCGCCATTCCATGCGCGTTCGCCGCTTCGACCACCTCGTCGTCGCGGATGGAGCCGCCGGGCTGCGCGATTGCCGTTATGCCACCCGATGCCGCCATCTCGATGTTGTCTGCGAACGGGAAGAATGCGTCCGACGCGAGAACGCTGCCCGGCGCCTTGTCCCCGGCGATGCGTAGCGCAAGGTGAACGCTTACGACCCTGTTCGGCTGTCCTGCGCCCATGCCGAGAAGCGTGTTGTCCTTCGCCAGCACGATGGTGTTCGACTTGATGTGCTTCGCCGCCTTCCACGCGAATTCCAAATCGGTGAGTTCGGCGTCCGTAGGCTGGCGTTCGCTGACGACTTTCCAGTCCGCTGCCGACTCCGCGATTTCGTCTGCCTGCTGCACCAGCGCGCCACCGGATACTAGGCGCACATCAAGCCCTTCCTGCGGGCCGGACGCCGCCGCGACTTCGAGCAGGCGCGTTCTGCGGCGGCGGCGCAATATGTCGAGCGCGTCCGGTTCATAGCCGGGCGCGATGATGATATCGAACAGAACACCCCGCATCGCTTGCGCCGTTGCCGTCGTCAGCGCGCGGTTGAACGCGACAATACCGCCGTAAGCCGACACCGAATCGCCCTCGAACGCGCGGCGATACGCCGTGGGTTGATCGTCGTGGACGGCGAGACCGCACGGGTTCGTGTGCTTGATGACGGTCGCTGCGGACTGCGTGAAATCGGCGACAACGCGCCACGCGGCATCGGCGTCGAGGTAGTTCGTGTATGACATATCGATGCCGTGCAGCTGCTTGGCGCGCACGATGCCGCCGCTCGACAGCGGCGCGGCGTACAGTCCGGCGCGCTGGTGCGGATTCTCGCCATAGCGTAATTCCGCAAGACGGCTGAAGCCGAATGTCGTCTCGTCCGGCTCCAGCGCATCACTGCCGAGATACTGCGATATGGTCGTGTCGTACATCGC
>VXRI01000289.1 GCA_009838595.1 Chloroflexota bacterium
AGCATGGTTGACATCATCATCGAGGGCGGTCAAGTTGTAACTCCAGCAGGTGTCGGAATCTTCGATGTCGCAATTCACGGCGAGAAGATTGTCGCAGTTACGGAACCCGGCGGGCTAGACCTTGAAGCGGACAAGCGTATCGATGCTTCGGGAAACATCGTCATACCAGGCGGTATTGAGCCGCACGCGCACATAGGGGGGCCGCGTCAACCCGAGCGATCAGGTGCGGAGCCGGTCTCACTCGCCGCGATATATGGCGGCACAACCACCGTGCTGGACTTTGCAAATCAGGTGCCGGGACACGACCTACATCACGCGCTTGGCGAGGCGGCGGACAGGTGGCGTGGCAACGCGTACACTGACTACTCGTACCACCCGATTTTCACCAGAGGCGCGGAAGACCATGTTATCGGGCAAATTGGCGAACTCACGCAGGACGGCTATGCTAGTTTCAAGGTGTTCACCACCAGCATTCGGCCGCCTAGCCCACAGATGCAGGATAATAAGACGGACTTCGGCAGGCTGTCAGCTATCATGGACGAGGTTGCGGCGAGCGGCAGCATCCTGATGATTCACTCCGAAGACGACGACATGGTTATGTACAATTACGACCATGCCAAGGAATGGGACTGGTGGGACTGGTGGAATATGCACCATGTTCACTCCAATCTGTCCGAGGATGTGTCGTTCCGGCGCGCCATACGACTGGCGGAGCAGAAGCGCTGCCCGGTGTATTTCGTGCATGTAAGCGCGGGAGAAGGCGTGCGCGCGGTCACTGAAACCCGTGCGGCAGGCTTCCCGATTTACGGGGAGACTCTGCACAATTACGCCTGCTTCAACGCCGAAAACTACCGCGAAGAATACGGCATGAAGTATCATACCTACCCGTCGCTGAAATCGCCCGAAGACGCGGATTCGCTCTGGCAGGGCTTGTTGGACGGCAGGCTGTCCACGATTGCGACAGACCTCGTGTCCACCACATGGGAAGAAAAGACGCGCTTCAAGACTGTCGCCGATGTTACGGGCGGGCACAACGGCATCGAGACGCGCGTTGGCATCGCGTACACCGAGGGCGTGGTGCGGCGCGGTATGTCACTTCAGCGATTCGTGGACATTACATCCACGAACGCCGCCAAGATAATGGGCTTGTACCCGCGCAAAGGGATCATCGCCGCCGGCAGCGACGCCGACATCACCATTCTCGACCCGACCATCAAGGGCGCGCTGTCCCTCGACGACCTGCACCTCGAAGACTACAGCATCTGGGAAGGCTGGAACATCGAGGGCTGGCCTGTTACGACCATTCTACGCGGCAATGTGATGATTGAAGACCGCAAGCTAGTCGGCACACCATCAGTCGGACAGTTCGTTCGACGCAAAATTGCTCCGGAAGTCCTGGCTCGACCGACTTGCTAGTTCATAGCGAACAGTGCAATTATGCCAGCAGCGGCACAATCCACTTGCCATATTGCACTACAAGCTTGGCAAACACCAAACATCGAAAATAGGAGGAACGAAATTGGCATCACTCACATTGGCGGACGCCGAAAGCGTAATCGCCGGCGCCTGCGCGAAAATGGAAGAGATGGGCGTCAAGCTCACCATCTCGGTCGTGGACGGCAGGGGTGATCTGATCGCGCTCAGCCGCGTTGACGGCGCATCGTGGCGCACGCCGTACATATCGCAGGGCAAGGCAGTCGCGTCAGCCACTTGGGGTTTGTCCAGCGCAGACATGGCATCCCGTTGGACCGAGCCGATATTCCCCGGCTTCATGGCGATGCAAGGCGGACGGTTCATCCCCAGCCAGGGCGCACTGCCCATCTACAAGGACGGCGAGCTAGTAGGCGCGGCAGGCGGCAGCGGAGGCACTCCGCAAGAAGACGAAGACTGCGTGAGAGCGGGTATCGAAGCGGCAGCAGGGCTTGCGGAGAGCGCATAATAGCCCAAACCTTACTTAGCGCGCAATAGTCCAAACCTTGCTTTATGAGGTGGCTTCCCATGACACTTGGACTATAAGCCGCCTACAACCTCAAACGCATGCTCCGCCAGCACGCGCACATCTTTTGGCGGCGGCACGGCATCGCCATGCCCGGCATCTAATGCTTTGCCGCTTGCTAAGTCTCGGTGGCTTACCCAATGCCAGCCGTCGTTGAGCGCGCCCGGCGTGCCAATGGGCTTGCAGAAGTAAATCATGTCGATGTGCTGATGCCAGCCCTGCACCGGGTCGTCAATGTCCTCGATTTCGATGGTATATGGCGTGTGCACCTGCTCCGGATATTCCAAGTCTATCGGCGTCCCCGTGGGCACGACTTCCACCCGCACACCGGTTTCCTCTTCAACCTCGCGCAACACCGCTTGCACCGGGTCTTCGTTCGGCTCAATGTGGCCGCCGGGTGGCAGCCACATCTTGACCTTTCGATGCCAGTGCAGTAGCGTCGCATCCTGATGCACGACGAAGCCTGTTGCAGTGAAGTGGCGAACCGTCGTCATTCTAGCTTCCTTCCTTCTCATCGCTACCTTGCGCTCTGGAAAGGTAATCCCCGCCCGCGTCGGACTCAGAGCGCGCTCTTCTCCTACGCCCCAGCCTCAGCCTTCTCCTTGACCTCACTATCAAGTAAATGACCAATCCTAAAACGATCCATACCGGAGTAAAAATCACAGCCCATATTGCCACCGTACCTGCCGCCTGCGCGAAGCCGGACAGCGCGCGCACAGCACTCTTGAGGTTGTCGTCGGCGCTCCAGCCGGTTAGCACGAATCCCTGCGCCTCTTGTACGAACACTTCGATTGAATTGCTATCCTGCACACTCCCTGCATCGCTCTCCGCGCTGACGGTCAGCGTAGCCGTATAGGACTGCGGACGATGATTCTCATACACATGTATCGCCGTAACGGTGGTCGCGCCCTCCTCAGGCGTTCCGGTAACCGCAGGCGTCCCATCGCTGAACTCCCATGTGTACTGATAATTTGTCAGCCCTTCAGGTCTCGTGAAAGAGCCTGAGAACTCTACCTCTTCTTCTTCATCCACAACCATGTGATCACCCGCGAATACGGCAATTGCAGGCAATTCGGTTACAGTTGCGATGAATGTGTCCGAACCTTCGACGATACCTGCGTCGCCGCGTCCGGTCATCTTAATTTCCACAATGAAGGGCGACTCCAAATCACTGTTATACTGGTGATGCACAGTCGCGGTGATGCGCCCGCCATCCGCTCGTGGCGCCGTGCTCGTTCCCCAGGCGACCTGCGAGCCATCTCCGAAGTCCCAAGTGAAGTCGAACTCATCGATACCCTCCGGCGGGTAGAATGTCGCCCTGAACCGCGCGACCTCGCCCACGCTGAATGTCTTGTCGCCGCCGGCATCGACACGCATGTTCTGCGGAGCAAGGTGAAGCGTGACATTCACTAGCGAAAACGCGGCCGTCTCCTCCAAAAGTTTTATTCGTCCCAGGTGCGCTTCTATTTCCACTTGCAGGCGCGCAAGTTCACGCTGTACCTCTAGCGCGTCCTCTACCTTCTCCGCGCGGTCCAGCAGCCTGATAAGCGCTTCTTCGGTCGCTTGCATGCTCTCCACGCGAGAGCGCAGGTCGTAGTATTCATCGGTAACATCCGTGCTCGTTGAAGCCTCTGACATCACATCAACGCCTACCGCCCGCATCCACTCCAGCGTATTGTCGAGTTTTGCCGCAGGCACACGCACCGATATGAACCCTATGTGCTTTGAGCTCCGGTCAGTACTCACCACCCAGCCGCCATCCGTCTGCGCCCCTTGGGCAATCTCCTCGATGGATTCGACAACATCATCCACTTCAAGTTCGATATTCACCGTGCGGACGATGATGCGGTTCTGCGCCACCAGCGCAGCGCGCTCCTCACTGAATTCCACATCCGAGGATGTTTCTTCAGCCGTAAATTCTGCTTCTACCTCCTTCTCTACCTCCTTTACGACTACACTTTCTATCCGCACACTTGCGGGTGCGGCAGGCGCGGGCGCGGCAGGTGCAGCCTGAGACTGCTGCGGTATCACGATAGCGGACGACATTTCTCGCGCGGCAGCCGGTGCCGGGGCAGCTGCCATCGAATGTCCTCCGACGGCGAACGAATCCTCAGCGGCGCTACTGCCGCATGCGGTCAACGTTGCCGTCAGCACGACGATCAGCATTACAAATATATTTCGCGCATCCATCATACAAGCCTCCTATGCCTGCAAATAACATTACCATACTCGCATCACAGCTCCCATATCACTAAGCGCCCTTCGTGGCTGTCCTATTCATTCAACGAATTGTCGGGGAACTTTGTTCCAACGATTTGACGCTACTCGTCCAATTTGCCAGATCAAGGGATATGGGCGAGAATGACAGCGATTCGGACACATTGACTTGAACACTGTCGTAGGCTATGCTGGACGAACAATCGAATATGCGAACTGCGAACACGCAGATTTGTTTGGGGGAGCTTGGGCAAGCCAGGCTGAGAGGCTTCGACACTTCGGAGCGACCCCTCAACCTGAACTGGATAATGCCAGCGTAGGGACTGTCCAATCGCCCTTTTGAGCAGGCCTCTGGCATTGTGTCAGAGGCGTTTTTTTGGCGAAAATGCCGTGTCGCTAGAAGCGTTATAGAAACCTGATGTTATAATTGTCTGAACCTTGAAACTGGCTTATACCTGCCCACGAATAACACAGGAGACTTTCAGATGAACGACCCCCTTATCATCGGAGGCAAAGAGTTCAAATCCCGCCTGATGGTCGGCACCGGACGCCACCGCAGCATGGAAGAAATGGTCGCGTCTGTTAAGTCCTCCGGCGCGGAAATCATCACGGTCGCCATTCGCCGCCTGGACCTTGACAATCCCGCCGAGAAGAACATTCTCGACTACTTCGACTGGGACGAGTACACTATCTTGCCGAACACTGCCGGCTGCAAGACCGCCGATGAAGCGATATTCACGGCGCAGTTGGCACGCGAAGTAACCGGCTCTGACTGGATCAAGCTGGAAGTCATACCGGAGCCGAAGCACCTGCTGCCCGATCCGGTCGGTACATACGAAGCCGCCTGCCGCCTTGTCGAAGACGGCTTTACCGTGCTGCCGTACATCCACGCGGACCCCGTTCTCGCAAGGCGGCTCGAAGAAATCGGCTGCGCGACGGTGATGCCGCTTGGTTCGCCAATCGGTTCAGGGCAGGGCATACTCACGCTAGACGAAATACGGCTGATTATCGCGGACGCGAATGTGCCGGTGGTCGTCGATGCAGGGCTTGCCGTGCCATCTGAAGCATCGCAAGCGCTGGAAGTAGGCGCGGACTGCGTACTGGTCAACACTGCAATCGCGCAGGCGGCAGACGCGGAGATGATGGGCGAAGCGTTCAAGCTGGGTGTCGAAGCCGGGCGCAAGGCTTACCTCGCCGGGCGCATAGAGCGGAGGCAGTCCGCAATCGCATCCAGCCCGACCGAAGGCGTTGCGGCGCCGGTCGGCAGCGTCGGATAGATCAGTACAATGCAGCTCCATATCCCTACGCTATGCCTTGTCACTGACAGGCAGCGATGCAACGGGCGGCGCATCGAAGATGTTGTGGATTCCGCAATAGATGGCGGGGTAGGGTTGGTTCAGCTACGCGAGAAGGATTTGCCCGCCGTCGAATTGTACAGCCTCGCGCTGCGGCTGAAAGATGTTGTGGGGAATAGGGCATTGCTGTTCGTCAACGACCGCGTGGATGTCTCGCTTGCGGCAGGCGCGGACGGCGTGCAATTGGGTGAGACCGCATTGCCGTTGCACACCGCGCGCGAAATATCCGCAGGCAGGCTATTACTAGGACGTTCCGTGCACAGCGTTGACGGTGCAATTCAAGCGCAATCGCATGGCGCAGACTTGCTCACGCTTGGCACTATATTTCCTACGTCATCGCATCCGGGCGGAGTTACCGGCGGCATTGCGCTCGTGCGCGAAGTCGCGGCTGCGGTAGATTTGCCGTTATTAGCCATCGGCGGCATTGACTCGGAAAATGTGGGCGATGTGATAGCGTGCGGTGCATCGGGCGCTGCGGTCATCACGACAATCACGACCGCACCGGACCCGTCCGCCGCCGCATTGTCGCTGCGAGATGCTATGCGCTCTGCTCTCAACGCGGCTACGGTTCACGCTAGGTAACTTCAAGCAGGATGGTAACGGCCATGATTAATCTCACCATCAACGGCAAGGAAAGCACTTTGGACGCGCCCACGCCGCTTGTGGACTACCTTGAATCGCTGGAAGTGAACACGCGGTTCATCGCGGTGGCGCACAACGGCACGGTCATACGGCGCGAAGAGTTTGACTCGGTTACACTAGGCGAGGGCGACGAAGTGGAGATTGTGCGCGCCGTAGGTGGCGGTTAGGCAATGGGCTTGCGCGCTTTATACACGATGGCGAATGGGATCCTGCTCAGCCGGTCCCGCTGGCTCTCCCAGTATTCGCCACCATAAGGTATCTGTTCACGGCGCGGGTCTGTCAAGTCGTATGGTGCCGGCTCCACGACTTGTCCAACGCTAAAGCCGGTGCTGCGTAGCAGTGCAAACATTTCCGAGAATGTGCGGAAGAATGTCAGCCCCTTGTGTTCATCTTTGTCGGTCGGCTCATCCCACACTTCAACAGGCGGGTTGAGGTAGTCGCTGACGCGCAGGATTCCCTCGTCCGCGTCCCACTCGAATGCAGTAAGCGGATGAACCGTGCCGATGACGAGCGTGCCTCCACTTCGCAGCGTCCGATAGCA
>VXRI01000092.1 GCA_009838595.1 Chloroflexota bacterium
CTCCTAGCCGGAGTGGACGCCGGCAAATAACGCTAGGCAAACAACGTTATTCAAACCGCAGCGCGTCAATCGGGTGCATGCGCGCCGCCCGCAGCGCCGGGTAAATACCGGAAACGAGCCCGACAATCGCGGACACGGCGAGCGCGAGCAACGCCACATCTGCATGGAAGACAATCGTGCCCAGTGGGCTGTCTTCGCCTCTGCCTACTGCGTTTACTATCCAGTTGGTGAGGGGCGACATCGTGAAGCTCAATAGCAAGCCTATGATGCCGCCACTTGTGGTGAGGAATATCGCCTCTGTTACGAACTGCAGCAGGATGTCGCGCCGTTTTGCGCCCATCGCCTTGCGAATGCCAATCTCTCGCGTGCGTTCAGTTACGGACACCAGCATGATGTTCATCACCCCGATACCGCCCACCAACAGCGATATGCCCGCGACCGTGCCTAGGAAAAGCACCAGGATGGTCGTAATCTGTGTAACCGTGTCGATGAGGTCTTGCAGCGTATCCACTTCGAAGTCGTTCTCGCCGGTTATGCGGTGGCGCAGACGCAGGATGGACGCAATTTCCAGCTCGGCGTCGGAAATCGACTCTTGCGCTGTCGCCTGTGCGTCGATGGTGCTGACCACAATTCCCCCGCTCGTGGTGCGCTCTCGCGACATGCGGTAGTGCGCGGTCGAAATCGGGATGTACACCTGATCTCCGAAGCCGAAGAATGTCGCACCCGTGTCCTCTAGCACGCCGATGACTATGAACTGTCGCCCGTTGATGCGGATGCGCTCGCCGATGGCATCTGCCTCTGCTCCGGTGCCGAACAACGTCTCGCTGACGGACGCGCTCAGCACGACGACATCGAGAATGTTGCTGATATGCGCAGGGTTGACGAACTGCCCTTCGCCCACGCTCACATTCCGCAGGCCGGCGTAGTCCGGCGTTACGCCAATGATCTGCGCGTTTGTGTTCTCTCGACCGGCGACTATCTGCCCATTGAAGCTAATTTGCGGCGCGACCGCCTTCACCGACGGCGCGAGCACCGGGTCTTTCAGCGCATCGGCGTCTTCTAGCGTCAGAGAATTGCTGCCCGATGTGATGAACAGCAGGTTTGTCCCTTGCGCCTGAATGCGCGAAGTGATGTTGTCCTGCACGCCGCGCCCGATGGACATCAGCACCGTTACCGCCGTGATACCGATGATGATGCCCAGCAGCGTCAAGCCCGACCGTAGCTTGCTGCCACCGAGCGATACCAGCGCCGTTCTGATGATGTCTAGTGCGTTCATTGCGCCGTCTGTCCGCTTGACGAACTGCTATGCTGCCCATTCGCGCTTGTGTCGGACACGATTATTCCGTCGCGCATCGTGATGATGCGGTTGGCGCGCTCGGCTATTTCCGGCTCATGCGTAACGATTATCACCGTAATGCCCTCTGCGTGCAGCCCTCCAAGTATGTCCATAATCTCGGCTCCGGAGCGCGTGTCGAGGTTTCCGGTCGGCTCGTCTGCAAGCAAGAGCGCCGGCGATTTCACGATAGCCCGCGCTATGCCAACGCGCTGCTGCTGACCGCCGGAAATCTCAGTAGGCTTGTGCCGTATGCGGTCGCCCAGACCAACTCGCTCCAACGCGTCGATTGCGGATGCGCGTCTATGTGGTCGCCTGCCGTACATGAGCGCCAATTCCACATTGCTGAGCGCGCTCAATCTTGGCAATAGGTTGTATGTCTGAAACACGAAGCCGATTTTGCTGTTGCGAATCTCGGCGAGGCGTCCGTCCGATGTTACACCGATGTACTCGCCGTCAAGGATATACTCGCCGGCGGTGGGCACATCAAGGCAGCCGAGAATGTTCATCAGTGTGGATTTGCCAGAACCGCTCGCGCCCATAATGGCGACCATCTCGCCGCGCGCAATGGACAGGTTGACGCCCGCCAGGGCAGGCACTTCCACAGTGCCCATCCTGTATATCTTCTGCACATCGACAACTTCTATCATCGTAAGTCCTATTGCCCATCGCCCATTCGTACATCGAAGGGCAAGGACAGGATGGAAGCGAAATTCAAACTTTCGGCGAGTAACTCATCACCTAGCAGGGCGTGGGCGACCGCTTCCGCCCGGCGGTCCGCCGCCAAATCTGCGCGGCCTAAATTCGCCATCTTCGAGATCGCTTTCATCAAGCGCCTGTATCACGATTCGCTCGCCTGCGGACAGACCGCTGTTCACGATGGTGTAAAATCCGTCGCTGTCGCCCAACCTCACCGTGCGCTCAACGATTGCGCCGTCCGCGCTTTCCACACGCAAGTAAGCGCCGTCTTCGCCGTACTGCACCGCCTGCAGCGGTATCACGATGCCGCTGACTTCTGATGTGCCGACTTGCGCAACCGCGCTCAACCCTTCATGTAGCTCGACGTCTTCCGGCACATCTACGCGGATGGTTACATCGAAGGTAACGACTCCCTGCTGGTTTGAAGCGGTCGAGCTTATGTCCGCGATGACGCCCTCAAATTCTTGGTCGGGCAAGGCGTCGATGGTAACAATTGCCGATGCCTCGCGCTGCAGCGACAGAACATCGATCTCGTCCACCGCGCCTTCGATGTTCACGATGCCCGAGTTGATGACGGTCATTATCACTTCGTACCGTTCAATATCCTGACCTGCCTCGACGGGGATGGACGCGATGTAGCCGTTCCATGGTGCCTTTAGCGTAGTGTCTTCGAATCGCCGCGCCGCCGCGTTGATGCGCGCCTGCGCCGCCGCTACTTCGCTCTCGCGCAGTTCGACGTCCAACTCGCGCCGGTCCATCAGTTCTTGTAATGTTGTATTGGCGTCATTGAGCCTGACTTGCGCGTATTCCACATTGCCACGCAGCGCCGCGACTTCCTGCGCGTCCGGATTGTGCAGCGTGTTGAGCGCGTCATCGGCAGCGTCGCGGTTCGCTTGCGCCAGTTCGACTTGCTTGCGCGCGCTCTCCACTTCGGCGGGGGTAGGGTTGTTCAATTCGTCCAAATGCTCTTGCGCCGCGTTGTAATCTGCCAGCGCCTTGTCGTAGCTCGTCTGCAACTGAGTCGCTCCGATATTGCCGTCCGTCAGCCTGTCCAGCGCCTCTTGCGCTTCGTTGCGCGCATGTTCTGCCCGTGTTAGCGCGGACTGCGCCGACGACATGCTTGCGTTGTGCTGCGCTTGCCGTTCTTCAAGGACTTTGAGTGCGGCGGCAAGGCTATCGTGCGCGTTGCGCATATCCCGCTCTACGCAGAAATCGCCATTCGTGCTAGCAGTGTCGGACTGGCGAATTGGGCCGTATGTGTAATGGTCGCAGCGCGTCTGAATCTGGTTGCTGGTAGGGTAGAGCGCCATCCAGCCAAATATCTTCAGTTCGTTCCAGCGCGTGTTCGGGTTGTCTTCGAGCCGCGCATTGGGGAACAAGTAGTCGTAGTCACGCGTGAACACTTGCTCAGGGTCGAACGCTATGGACGCGAAGAAATCCTGCGGCGCCATGTCCAAGTCCGCATCAGTGGCGGTTATACCCGTCCACTTGTAAATCACATTGGCGTAGTCTTGCAGCCGTTCGTCGTATGTGTTCTGTGCGGTGGTTAGGGCATTGTCGCTGAGCGCCATCGCGTTTTGCTCTGCTACGGCTAGATCGCGCGAGGCACTCTCACGCGCGCTCCTGGCATCGGCATGGTCGCGGTCAGGCGCTATTTCCGCGTCTCGCAATGCGACTCTAGCCTGCGCAACGGCGTCTTCTGCCGCGGCGATGACTGCTGGCTTGGGCGTGAGTAGTTCGTCTAGCGTTTCTTGAGCAGTCTGCGCTTGCAGGTCGGCGTCCGCGATTTCCGATTCTGCCTGCGCTATGAGTTCCCGCTTGGGGTTGAGGAGCTCGTCAAGCGCTTCTTGTGCGTCGTGCAACGCGAGAGCGGCGTCAACTATCGCCTTTTCCGCATCGGCAATCGGCGTCTTGGGCTGCTTCGCGTCTTCGAGCGCCAGCAACGCGTCCGCGTGCTCCATATGCGCTTGGGCGATTGCGAGTCCTAGGTCTGCCGTGCTCTCGGTGTCTAGCCGTGCGAGCGACTGCCCGGCCGTTACCACTTCGCCTTCGCTGACGAGGATTTCGTCCACGAAGCCGATAGCGCCAAAGACCAAATCTTCCGTGTTGGTGAATGCGATGCTGCCGTTGATTGAAATTTGCGTCTGCAAGGTTCCATCGCGCACAGGTATCAGCCGTTCGTTCTCCGCCAACCCCGCCTCGCCGTCTGGGGCGCTGAACGGTGGCAATCCCATGAACCGGCTCAGCGCACCGTAGCCCACGACCGCTACGATAACGATGCACGCCAGGATAATCAGCAGCCTTCGCGGCAAGCGTCTGCTGTCCGACTGTGCCCGATTGACCATATACGAATCTCCTGAATGCGCCCAATAGGCAAATAAACAAGCAGCAATTCACCGACAAGACGCATCCCTGTGCTTTGCCTGCATGACCTATCAACGTTAGCAGAGCGCCGCCGCAGTATGCCGCCGAATGCCCCATCATAGACTATAACGCTGCTTGAAAGTGAGAGTTAGCGCCCGATAGCCTTTGTGTGTACATCAAATTGCGACAGGCGTGAATAGATTTGCTCCCATCATAACACTCCCTCATTCTACCCCCTCCCACAGAAGGGAATAGACAATTGGAGCGGCATTTAAGATGAGGTTATAGAATGGACGATAATAGATGGCAAACACTCATGGCGGACTTCGAGACGCACTTGCGAGCAGAGAAAGACTTGGCGGACTTGACCATCCGCAACTACAAGGCGGACTTGCAGCCGCTGCACGAGTTCATGTGTGCGAAGGGCATCGACGATATGCGCGCGCTTGACCGCATCACGCTGCGCGGCTATCTCGCATGGCTAACCGAGTTAGGTTATGTGCGACATAGTGTATCACGCAAACTCAGCACGCTGCGCACATTTCTGAAATGGCTGTCGCGCAAAGGCATTATCGAAGGCGACCCCCTGCCCAAGCGCGGCATGATGCGCTTGCCAAAGCGGCTGCCCCGCTTCCTGTCGCAGGAACAGGCGGATAGGTTGATGGACACGCCGGACACCACCAAGCCGACCGGTCTGCGCGACCAAGCGCTGCTCGAAGTTATCTATGGCGCGGGGTTGCGCGTCAGCGAGGCGAGTAATTTGCGAGTAACCGACCTCAACCTGCCCACGCGCGAGATACGCGTGCGTGGCAAGGGTTCCAAAGAACGCGTGGTGCTTATAGGGCAGGCCGCGAAGAACGCGCTGTCGCTATATTTGCGAGACGGCCGTCCGAAACTAGCAGGCAAAGGCAGCGACTTCACGCTGTTCCTAAACCGATTCGGCGGCAGACTAAGCCAGCGCAGCATCCAAGAAAAAGTGCGGCGATACAGCATAAAGGCGGCGCTGCCGGAAGGCGTCCATACGCATACGTTACGTCATTCCTACGCCACTCACCTCCTAGAGGGCGGCGCAGACCTGCGCGTAGTCCAAGAACTGATGGGGCACGCCACTCCAGCTACCACGCAAATCTACACCCATGTAACCAACGCCCAGGCGAAGCAGGTGTACATGGCGGCGCACCCAAGGGCTAGGCAGGACGGGGAAGGGGAATAACGATTATGACTCGCTGATTTTCGAGTGATATTGTTGCCTTGAGCCAATCAATTCACACCACGCAGCCGCGGCGCACCGCGAAGGTAATACTCGCCAGTAATTCTTGCCATGTGCCGCATCCTGTATTGCCGGGCATCCCCACCATCTGTCCTTCCTCGCTGCGCTGCGTTCGGAATGACAGGAATTTTGCGGTGTTCTTATGTCCGAAGTTGCAATAGGATGACGCAACGCCAGGTCTCGCTATTACCTTTATAATCTGCATAAGTGACCGTTCCGTAGTTCATATCACCGCCGCGCGGTATTGCCTTAATGCGCTTGTTAATGTAGAGTACGCCCCAAGTAGGCGACTCCGTGTCGCACTACTATGATGAAGAGCGAAACTTGTTCTTTGGGAGGACATTAACTACCGCAAGGAGGATTGTGTATGACTACCGCTACTCCATCCGCCGCCTTTGGCGCCAGTATCAAGCGACGCGAAGACCCACGCCTGATTACTGGCAGAGGCACTTATGTAGATGACATCAAGCTCGTGGGAATGTTGCATATGGCACTCGTTCGTAGCCCATACGCCCACGCCAACATCACCAGCATCGACACGGCAGCAGCAAGTGCTGCTAACGGCGTGGTCGCGGTCCTCACCGGCGAAGACATCGGCGAGGAAATCGGGCTGCCGTGCGGCTGGGTCGTGCCGGACACCATCGAAGTGCCGCATCCGCCGCTGGCAATCGGCAAGGTGCGCTGCGTTGGCGATGCCGTTGTCGCCGTCATAGCAGACAGCGCGTCCGCGGCAGCCGATGCCGCTGAGTTAGTCGAAGTCGGCTACGATGTGCTGCCGGCAGCCGTCAATGCCGAGCTCGCCACGAAGGACGGCGCGGCGCAGGTGCATGATTCCGCGCCGAATAATGTTGGCTTTGAGTGGGAAGTAGGCGGCGGCGATATGGAAGCCGCCGGCGCATCCGCAGAAGTACGAGTTTCCGAACGAATCGTCAACCAGCGCCTCATCCCTAACTCCATGGAGGGCAGGGCTGTCGTCGCGGACTACAACCCCGGCACTAATCAGGTTACTGTCTGGACATCGTCGCAGAT
>VXRI01000308.1 GCA_009838595.1 Chloroflexota bacterium
CTGCTGCTGCGATGGCGTTGCTCTGTGAGGCGTCATTGGGCGGTAGCGTCGCCGGCTCGCAGGCGATAGCGATGAGAGCGGCGACTAGCAGCAACATCGGCAAAACGGCAATCAGACGAAACGGCAGCTTCATCAAGTGCACCGTGCCACAACTTTCATCTGTTAGCTAGCGATGGAGTATGCTATATCGTCGATAAGGATAATCCAAGTTCGCTGCGCGCCCTTCAGGCTTCAGCGTGCGCCGCGCCGCCTTCTTCCAACGCGGCAAGGATGTCTGCGACAAGCGCGCGCGCCGATTCCTCCGTAAGTTCGACGGCAACCCGCGCGTCAAGCCCCTTGCCCGGGTTCACGAAGTCGATGTTGAGGGTATGGTCGGTCGTCATATGGAAGGGATGGTCGTAATAGACCCGCGCCTCGGTAATCGGAATCCAGCCCGCCGTGCCCTTGCCGCTGCCGGTAATGTCAGATTTCTGAATCACATAAGTGCACATATTGCCGTTCTCCTGTGGTGCGAAATGGTCGTAAGTGTGATAGCGCAGAGGTTACTATCGGTGTGCGGATGTGTCAACGCGGCGGCTCATTTCGCTCTGACACGGAGCAGGCCGTTCACGGCATCCGCCGCCTGCGGGGCGAATGCGCCGATGCCTGCGTTCTCATACGCATCGAACAGTTCAACTTCGCTAGAAATCATGATTACCTGTACCGGTCCATGTTTCTTATGTTTTCAAGCCATTTGCCCTTGTAAGACAATTTCACAAATCATGCGTAACTTCATTCTCGTCTTTCCTGCGAAAGCAGGAAACCGGAAAACGGTCGATGAAAGCGCACTTTGATGCCGAAAACAGCCGATTTCTGGATTCCCGCGCAGGCGGGAATGACGAAAAGAGCGGTCGTCGGAATTGTGAAATCGCCTTCCTTGCGCAACCTTTTTCTGCCACGATGACAAACCTATCTCATTGTCGCAAGCGCTAGATATAACAACGCGCAGTGATGTTGCGTTACCCCCGCTACACCACTATAACATCGTTCACCAGCGTGCCGATGTTGGCAATGGCGATGGTTACGGTATCGCCTTCTTGCAGGGTGAAGTCGGGCGGCGGGACGATGGATGTGCCGGTGAGCACTGCCGTCATGTTTGGCACATCATTGTGGCGCTGCAGCCAGTCGGCGAGCTCTTGGCAAGTGCGCGCCATCTGAGATGTGTTTGTGCTGCCGCTGAATACCTGCTCGCCATCGCGCGTGATGGTGCAGCTCACATCGAGGCTGTGCGGGTCGCCGATGGACTCCGCCGTTACGAAACTCGGTCCAATGGCACAGCAGCGACTGTACACCTTCGCCTGCGGCAGGTAGAGCGGATTCTCACCTTCGATTTGGCGGCTGCTCATATCGTTGCCAATGGTGTAGCCGATAATCTCGCCGCCATACAGCACGAACGCAAGCTCCGGCTCCGGCACATTCCAGTTAGAGTCCTCGCGTATGCCCACCGAGTCGTGCGGACCGACGCAGCGTTCGGACGTCGCCTTGAAGAACACCTCAGGCCGCTCTGCGCTGTACACCATCGAATACACATCCGGCGTCTCGCTCTCGCGGCGGCGTTCCATCTCGCTTGTCTTATAGGTTACCCCCGCCGCCCAGACCTCCGGCGGCTCAAACGGAATGTCCAAGACTGCATCGCCATCGCCGTCCATAATCTCGGTGAGGTCATACTCGTCCGCCGTGCCGCCATCGAGAAGCCGCTGGGCAAGCGAGTCTATGCTCTCACCGGAGAGCGCAGCCGCCAGCGCCAAGTCTTCAAGCGCCGCCAGTTCGTCATGCAGCGATGTCAGATCGGCAAGCACGCCGTCGCGCGTCTCAGCCACAAGTCTGGCATCGCCAACCGCTCCAATTAGGCTGTAGTATTTCATTCAGGCAAAGTCCTTTGGGGAGTAAGTCGGTCAGTTGGTCAGTCAGTCCATTGGTTTGTTATTGAGGCTGGGCTGGCAGGCTCGCGGCACTTGGCAAATTGCGTTAGCGCGTTGCCCCAGAGGGTAACTCACTTATGGGATAGTCTTAAACACACACTTCCGTGCACCGCCAGCCTGCTTAATTGGCAGCGTCAAGTGGCGCTACCGACCGTTCTTCGACAGCGCCTCCACTACCTTCGCAGGCGACATTGGCAGCTCGGTCATGCGGATGCCGATGGCGTTGCTGATGGCGTTGGCGATGGCTGCCATTGGCGGCACTATGCACGCTTCACCCACGCCGCGCACGCCATAGGGATGCCCCGGGTTGGCGACTTCTATCAGCACGGTGTCTATCATCGGCACATCTAGCGATACGGGCATGCGGTAGTCCAGGAAAGTTGAGTTGAGCATGCGCCCGTCGTTGTCGAAGCAATACTCTTCGTTGAGCGCCCAGCCGATGCCCTGCACCGCGCCGCCTTGCAGCTGCCCTTCGACATAGCTCGGGTGCATCGCCTTGCCCACATCCTGCAGCGCCGTGTAGCGCAGTATGTCCACCTTGCCGGTGTCCGCGTCCACCTCGACATCGACGATGTGCATGGCGAACGCATTGCCCACGCCGGCGGGATTGACCGTGGCGCGCCCGACAACCGGACCGCCCGTGCCGTTGAGCCGCTGCGCGAGCTGCGCGAATGTCATCGACAGTTCGCTGTCCTGCTTGTGGCGCAGCGTGGCGGTCTCTTCGTCGTACTCCACATCGTCCGCGTCGATTTCCCAGATGCGCGCCGCGCGCTCAACCATCTGTCGTTTCACATCCTGCGCCGCCTCGTAGCAAGCCCTGCCCGTCTTGAAGGTTACGCCGCTGCCGCCCGCGCCGGAGCAATAGCCGATGGAGTCCGTATCCACGACGGCGGGATTGACCGCATCGATGCCGATGCCAAGCACTTCGGCGACGTGTATCGCCATTACCGCGCGGCTGCCGCCTATGTCCGGCGAGCCTTCGATTAGGCTGACCGTGCCGTCCGGATTCACGCTCGCCACCGCGCTCGCCGGACCGCTGCCGTTGAACCAGCCGCCGCTAGCCACGCCCCTGCCCTTGTATTTGCCTTCGAGCGGCGTGCGATAGTGGTCGTGGTCGCGCGCCGCCTCAAGCATTTCCACATTGCCGATGCGCCGGAATACAGGACCGGCAGGCTGCCGCGTGCCTTCCTTCGACGCGTTCAGCAGGCGAAACTCGATAGGGTCGATGCCAAGCTTGTTCGCCAATTCGTCAACAGCAGACTCCGCAGCAAACGCAGCTGCCGGCGAACCGGGAGCGCGATACGCCGCAGACTTCTGCGTGTTCACCACCACATCGAAGCCTTCAATGTGCGCGTTAGGTATGACATACGGCGCGAGCATCGTGCGGCAGCCGGACGGCACGGGCGAGCCGGGGAACGCGCCCGCTTCATAGATGAGCGTTGCGGACGCAGCCGTGAGCCTGCCGTCTTTGGTCGCGCCCATCTTCACGGTGATGTGGGTAGCGGATGTGGGGCCTGATCCTTCAAACACTTCCTTGCGGCTCATGGCGAGCTTTACAGGGCGGCTGCCCGCCTTGCGCGAGAGCAGCGATACGACCGGCTCCAAGTATAGACCGCCCATTCCCTTGCCTCCGAAGCCGCCTCCGATTTCCATCGGCACGACCTGCACATCCGACAGTGGAATGCCGAGCACTGCCGAAATGTGGTCGCGGAATGCGAAGAGCTGCTGGGTGCTGCACCACACGGTCAGCTTGCCGTCGCGGTTCCAGAACGCGGTCGCCGAGTGCGGCTCGATATAGCCTTGATGCACTGCCTTCGTGTGGAACTCGCGCTCCACGATGACATCCGCCTCTGCAAAGCCCTGCTGCACATCTCCGTCGTCGAAGACGAAGTGATTGGACACATTCGTCTGCTCGTCGCTGTCGCCGTAGCCACCGGAGCGGAATGCGGGGCTAGCCATCGTTACCAGCCGTTCGTGCAGGATGGGCGCGCCGGCTGCCATAGCGTCCGACGCGTTAATGACCGGCTTCAGCACTTCGTAGTCCACATCGATGAGCGCAGCCGCTTCTTCCGCGAGATGCTGGCTCGTCGCCGCCACTGCCGCGACCGCGTGTCCCATGTAAAGAGCCTTCTCTCGCGCCATGATATTTCGGCTGAAAAAGCCATAATTCACCGCCGCGCCTTCTTCCTGATCGATGAACTCCGCGGACGCCTCCGGAAAATCAGCAGCCGTCACGACCGCATGCACGCCCGGCAGCGCGAGCGCCCGGCTGGCATCGATGCCGCGAATACGCGCGTGAGCATACGGACTGCGAACTACCTTCGCGTACAGCAATCCGGGCATTGCGGTATCAGCGGCATATCGCGCGCGTCCCGTAACCTTGTCCACGCCATCATGCCGCACCGGGCGCGTCCCCACGACCTTGAACTCTTCGTTAGACAAAACCATATTAGGCTTGTAGTCGAGCATATAAACATCCTCCCGTTTTGTGACTGCTGTGATAGCGCATAATGTATCACAAAGCACGAGGGGTAACACGGAAGAGAGAACGAAGGGATAACTCAGTGGGAAATTAGAGTAAGCGGAATGCGGGCAAAGAAGTGCGACTACTGAAACTTAGGGCGCAGGAAATCCCAAACCTTGCGTTGCACGGGCAGACTCGCGCGCCGCACTGGTCCTATATCCGCGACTGCTCTCACCCTGCCCTTGTCGTCGAAAACGAAGTCCCTGCGATACGCTCGATTGCAGAACTGGCACTGAGGGATGATGTTGGCGATGGATGCGCTATCGGCGTCAGGGTCCTGATGTCCCTGCTGGAGTTGCACGACATCCGCGCCGTATCGCGGGTCGGGCTCCCCTTCAACAGCGCCGCAGGTGGCGCATCTGTTGCCAAATGAAGTCTTAAGGTCGTCGAAAGATTCAGCCGACAGTCTGCCCTGACGCCGCGCCCTCTCGTTCACAAAGTCGGGCGATGGTTGGTAAGGATTGCCCAGCGAGTGATAGCCTTGGCTTCCTTCAATGTTCCAGCCGTCCCGTTTCAAATGGCGAACCTGCTGGTCGCGAGCCGCCTCAGGGTAAATCGAGCGCACCGCGTCCGATATGCGGTTCTTGTGCACTCGCTCGCCCTTGTGATAGTGCAGCATTCCCAGCCATACCCATTTGTACGAGTTCGCATCAGGCAGACGGACTCCGTGCTGGGACAAGTGCGTTCTATGGATGCGGGCAATGTCGTCATAAGCCGCTTTAAGTTCTGCGCGGCTGGGCAGCGAATGGTCGTTCATCTGGTTGCTTCGGCAACGCGGCGGTCTGCGTCAATCGCAGTCAATTGATACTTATGGAAGCCCATAAACCCACGCCCTTCCAGGCGAGCTGCGACGCCCGTCGAACCCGAACCCGCAAACGAATCCAGAACTGTTGCGTCTTTACCTCTCGCGCAAAATATACGTATCAGATGGCGCAGCAGATCGACGGGCTTGGCGGTCATGTGCCCACATCGCTCCCGCGTCTTTGGCACGGGTATGACGGTGCCGGGGAACTGTGCAGGCTGGACCAGAGGATTGCTTGTGTCAATCAGCCCTGCGCGATGTTGCAGCCAATTGTCGGCGTATGTGCCATCTCTCGGAGCTTGAGCCAGCACGATAAGCTCCATCTGAGGCTTGAGTTGCGGAGTTTTGCGCCCCTCCAACTCCGAAATCATCCGCTCTTTCACTTCCGCAGGCAGGTTGCGCTTGCGTATGAAGTGCTCCTGCTTGAACGCTTTGGGCTGCCCCTCATAGCGCCACGCGAGCATATCTCTTATCTCAAAGCCGGCGTCTTCCATAGCCATAGCAGTGTGGTGAACAAGGCGCGGCTGCGAAAAGCAAAGCGCAAAGCCGCCCGGCTTTATCACGCGCATCCATTCTCGCGCTATCGGCAGAAGAAACTTGTACAGATTGCGCCCCTGAGCGCGGTCGAACTTCATTCCGATGGGCAGACCGCCGATTACACCCGGCTTGATGCGTGAGCGCAGCCGGGTGTTATCCCATCCGTCATCCATCCCATCAATGAAGTATGGCGGGTCGGTCAGAACCAGAGAAATGGCGCTATCATCAATAGATTTCATTCCGGTACGACAATCTTGCCACAAGACCCATCCAGCGCTGCCAGCATCCATAGGGGCGCAGAAGTCCTTCCCGCCTGCGCCATCTAATTCGTCGGGCTTTGGGGCAAACTCAATCTGCTGCATGACACCACCTTTCCATTTGTCGGCAGCAAGGTAACACGCACGCAAGTTCTATGTCAAGGCAGACGGCGTTTTCTTTCTGGCGGTTTGAAAGCGATTCGCTCGTGCTGAGCACTTCGACAGACTCAGCACAGGTTCTTTCGAAGGACCGTTACGCAAATATGCGCTCTCGTGGTTCGACAGGCTTACCACCAACGGTAATTTGAAATACCGACCACACAAACGGAGACGCTACCGTCAAGGCACTTTGGCGAACTATTCATTAAGACGATTTCACAATTTCCGCCGTCCGCTCTTTTCGTCATTCCCGCGCAGGAACGTCACCCCGTACTTGATACGGAACGGGAATCCGGAAATTGGCTGTATTCGGCCTCATTGTGCGGTTTCATCGAACGTTTTCTGATTTAGTGCTTTCGTAGGAAAGACGAGAACGAAGTTAAGCATGATTTGTGAAATCTGTTA
>VXRI01000078.1 GCA_009838595.1 Chloroflexota bacterium
ATGAACCCTATCTTATGCCTTTTCTTATACTTAAACTAAATGCGATTGCCCTGCTTTAGGGATGCGGTCAACTTGACCGCGAGGCTTTTGCCCTTTATGATGACTATGCGCCACGATAGAAGCCTTTTCGTGGAGTGATTGCCCCGCCCGGTGTCAGTTTGTTCGCTTCGCCGGGCGGTCTGCTTTTATGAACCGTGTCGTAAAGACATTCGTTCGTTCCTCACAATATAACACATCCCAAGTCGATTTTGTGTAACTTCCGAGCATTTTTCAAGAAATCACTCAAGGCCGTAGGCAAGTCTATATCCACGCAAACAGGGGATGGCAACACCGATTGATTGCCATCCCCTGTTCTTTTCTTCTTCGTTTGGCGGTCCGCATCCGGGCTGCCCTGGACTCTGAGTATGCTGGATTATGCCCCTTTTGGATGAACGATACGGCGCATTGGCGCGGTCTCAATAACATGGGCTAAAATGAGCGGGAGTCGAGCGAAATTAGCGTTTCCCTGAATTGTGGAATCGTCTCGTACCAAAGCGACGCTGGATTTATATGGAAAGAACCAAGGGGATATACGCCATAGTTTCTTTTGGCGAAATTATGAATACCACGAAGGGAATTGGACATTCCCATCAGAAGGTGATTTCGTCGCGCAACTGTATCACGGGTTGAGAGTGGCGCTTGGGGCAAGCGCAGACATTCGTACGGAGTATCGGCCACCGTCCGCGCCGCCTCGAGAGCGCGTGGATTTGTTTGTAAGACGAGGCGATGAGACGGTCGGCGTTGAAGTGAAGATGAACTACGACAATATCTGCAAATATAAGCGTGACGATACTCCAAAGTTATCGCGGAAGTTCAGCGCAATGAGCGATGACAATCTTAACCACTCCAATTTTCTTGTTGTAATTCAAGGCGAACACGCTTACGCGAAAGATAACAAGGCTATTGCGCTCGACAAATTACGTAAGACTGGGGCGGATTTCAGACTGCTTTATTGCAACGAAACCAGAAACAAGGCTATCGGTCCCGTGTCCATAGAAGAAGCGCAAGGCCAAATGTAAGACGACCTGACCTTCGACAAGACACATTCATAATTGACAGTGAATAGATAAGCGTGAACTGACTGACACCTGATAACTCTCCCGCGAGGTATCTCATGGTAATACAGCACACCGGCGAGGCCGTAGCTCAGCCCGTAGCAGAGTTTGACGACCTCACTATCGAATACCCTGCGGAAGATGGCGAACCTTTGGCTGAGTCGGACTTCCAGCTTATCCCGCTCACTTATGCCGTAGCCGCGATCAGAGCGCATTACGCCGACCGAGAAGACATATATGTCGGCGGGAATATGCTTCTATACTACCGAATGAACTTGCCGCAATTCAGCGTGGCGCCTGATGTGTTCATGGTCGCCGGCGCGCGGGGCAATCACAGACGCAGGTCGTGGTTCACTTGGCGCGAGGGCGCGGCGTCCGCTTTCGTGATGGAGATTGCATCGGATACCACTTGGCGACACGACGGCGCAGGCAAGCGGGCAATCTACGCCGAGATTGGAGTAACCGAATACTGGCGGTTCGACCCGACGGGCGAGTATTTCAGCCCTGCGCTAATCGGCGAGCAGTTGGTTGACGGGGTGTATCAGCCCATAGAAGTGACGGAGGACACGGACGGCATACTGCGCGGACACAGCGATACGCTGGGGCTGGACATCTGTGTACTGCCTGATTTGGAACTGCGCCTGTACGACCATGTTGAAGAGGAATGGCTGCTCAACTACGATGAAGAGCGAGACGCTCGACAAGCGGCTGAATTGCAAACGCAGGCGGAACGGGACGCGCGTCGAACTGCCGAAGAGCGGATACGCGAACTTGAGGCGTTGCTGCGGGCACAAGACGGAAGCTCATCCTGACGGAGTATCGCTGGCAAGCGATTAGAAAGACTTGCAGCTATGACCCTCACGCAAGGCATATACATAGTCATCGGCGCTGCTGCGCTGCTGGTCTTCCTGTCGATGATGACGCTTGCGCTCACATGGCTGGAACGCAAGACGCTGGCGCGCATTCAGATGCGGATGGGTCCGATGCGCGTGGGTTTTCACGGCGCGCTGCAGCCTATCGCCGACGCCTTGAAGCTCGTCTCCAAAGAGGATATCCTGCCGTCTTGGGCAGACCGCCGCATCTACTGGCTTGCGCCACTCGCCGTGTTCGTGCCGGCGTTCCTGCTGTGGGTAACGATACCCGTCGCGCGCGATGTCGCGCTCGCCAACCTCGACCTAGGGCTGTTCTACATCGTCGCTATATCGGTACTGTCGGTGATGGGGCTGGTTATGGCAGGCTGGAGCTCGGCGAACAAGTACGCGATGCTGGGCGGATTGCGCGCCGCCGGACAGCTCGTCAGCTATGAGATCCCCTTCATCATGGCGATACTCGCCGTGGCGATGCTGGCGCAGACGCTGAACCTGCGCGAGATTGTAGCAGCGCAATCCACATTCGCCTACGCGCTGATTCTTCCGCTGAGCCTGTTCCTGTTCCTGACCGCCGGACTCGCCGAGCTAGGGCGCACTCCGTTCGACATACACCACGCCGAAAGCGAGGTCGTTGGCGGACCATTCGTGGAGTACAGCGGCGCGCACTGGGCGGTCTTCTTCCTTGCGGAGTACATCAACACTTTCACGATAGCGGCGCTGACGGCGCTGCTGTTCCTCGGCGGCTGGGGCTGGCCCACAATGCCTTTCGACGGCTTGGCGCACTCGGCGCTTTCCGTGCTGTGGTTTATGGTCAAGACATACGCCGTCATTCTGGTCATATTCTGGATTCGCGGCACATACCCGCGCCTTCGCATCGACCAACTGATGGCGTTCGGCTGGAAGCTGCTAGTACCACTGTCGTTCGTCAACATCGTGCTGGTCGGTGCGGTACTGTTCTACGGCTTGCCGCTCTGGGTGTTGTCGTTGCTGTCTGTGATAACATTAGCCATAACCTTCTACATAATCGTCCGCAACGCCGGCACACGCATGGAACGCAACACCGTGTCCGTGTACAGCGCGGCGAGCCTGCGAAGGTAGTCGAACGGCAGGAATAAGCGCGAGGCTAGGACAATGACCACCTTGGAACACACCCGGACGGCGCAGGAACTGCTTGCTAAGTCTGACAAGCAATTCGCGGCAGGGGAATACCGAGAAGGGTCGAAGACGCTTTGGCGCGCCGCCGAGATTGCGATGACCGCAGTCGCCGAGCAGCGCGGCTGGAAGCATAGCGACTACAAAGAGTTGTTGCAAGCCGGAAAACTTCTTGCACAGGAGCAAGGTAACAAGTCTATCTACACGGGCTTTGGCGCAGCCCGATTGTTTTACGATAACTCTCGCTTCGGATTCCTTGAAGATTACGAACTGGATGCCTTTGCGCCTCCTACTCATGACTTCATAAATCGCATGCTTTCGCTCATGGAATGAGTATCCACTCTGAAGGAAAGATACACCGTGAGATTATTCTTGAACACATCGGAACACGTTGAAAAAGCGCGCGAGTTCCTCGTCCTGTCTGAAGAGGAATTCGCCGAAGGGTAGATATTGCAGGCATCCGAGAAATTATGGGGCGCGGTTGCCCATGCCACTCTAGCAATCTCGCAGCAGCGAGGCTGGAGATACGGAAGCCACAATGAATTGATTCAGGCAACAAGGCGGCTTTCTGAAGAACAGAATGATTCCAACATATACGACCAGTTTAGAGAGGCGCGAAGGCTGCATGCCAATTACTATCACGGTTTTCTCAATGCTCCCGAATTAGACGACTTGAGGCCAACCGCACACGACTTCATATACCGCGTTCTCGCGCTTGTCGCATAGCGCACATTACGGCAACCGCCCACTGAAAACCGATGACTTGTGAGATAACTTGTGAACTGAGATGGTAGGATTTCTTGAAGGACTGAAAATCACGCTGAAGACGGCGCGGCGCAAGCCGGTTACCGCCGAGTATCCCGCGCCGGACAAGCGGCTTGAGGTGCAGGACCGCTACATGGGCTTCCCCGCGCTCACCTGGGATGGCGAAGTCGGCGAGCCGTACTGCACCGGCTGCATGGTGTGCATCCGCAACTGCCCGACGCAGTGCATGAGCGCGAAGATGCAGGACAACCCGCTGCACGCCGAGGGCAAGAGCCGCCGCCGCAAGATTATCGAAGAGTTCGAGATTAATCTCGGCCGTTGCATCCTGTGCGGCATCTGCGTGGATGTGTGCAACTTCGACGCCATCGAGATGAGCCACGAACACGAGATGAGCAAGTACGAGCGCAACGGCAATCGCGCGGACCTGCCCGCGCTGCTGGACATGGGCAAGAAATATCAGCAAGCGACTGCGTGGCAGCCCAAGCAGCCGGAAAAGAACAGCGGCGTCCCACCGCCGCCCAAAGCGCTGCCAAAGACAGATCCGGATATGCCCGCTCCGATAGAACTCGTCGCCGTCCCGCGCGAAGCCGTCGAACGGCGCAATGCGGTGATGCGTGAGCGGGCGGCGGAACGGGAAGCGCAGCAAGCGGCAGCGGACAGCGAAAGTCAAGAGGACGGGCAATCGTAAGTTGGCAGAGCGCAGGCTGAGTGAATCCCCCACCTAGACTTCCCCCCATCCTGTACATCCATGTTGATTCCGCGTTGACGAGTGAGATAACAATCCCTTCTCTATAAAGGGGAAGCGACTATTGATATAGCCCTGTCGCACCATCCCTAATCTATAGATTTAAGGACAGAGCGCAACTTTGATTATTACCGCTTCGTTGGTGCTGTTTTATGTTGCCGGGGCAATTACGCTTGGCGGCGCGCTTGTGGTGGTGATGAGCCGCAACATCGTGTATGCCGCGTTCGGCTTGCTTGCGTCGATGGTCGGCGTGGCTGGGCTGTTCCTCATCGCGCTTGCCGAATTCCTAGCACTGGCGCAGCTGCTCATCTACGGCGGCGCGGTCGTCATCGTCATACTGTTCGCGCTAATGCTCACGCGCATCGAAGACTTCGAGAACCTGTCCGACCATCCGCAGTGGCCCATCGCGGCTGTCGTGGCGATAGCCGTGTTCGGCGTGATTGCGGCGACCATCATCGGCACGGCAGCGCCTGAATCCGAGCGGGTCAGTCTAAGTTTCACCGCGCTGGGCAGCAGCCTCTTCACCGAATGGGCTATCGCATTCGAGGTCGCCTCGCTCATCCTGCTGGTCGCGCTCATCGGCGCGGTCGTGATGGTGCGCACTTCGCGCGGGCGCGACTGACAAGATGTACGGGACAGTTCTCGCCGTGCCCTTCGACAATATCAAGGCGAACGGTGAGATAGCATCGGGCGCAAGCCGCAAAGAGCCTGATGACGGAGAGGAACAAAAGAATTGCTAGAACTGGCGCACTTTCAGGTGATAAGCGCAGCGTTGTTCGCCATAGGCATATATGGCGTGCTGGCGCGGCGCAGCGCGGTGCTCGTGCTGATGTCCATCGAGCTGATGCTAAACGCGGTGAACATCAACCTGATCGGATTCGCCGCATACGGCGACTTCACGGAAGGGCAGCGCGCGCTGGGGCAAGTGCTAATCATCTTCATAATCACCATAGCCGCCGCCGAGCTCGCGCTCGCCATCGCAATCATCCTGCGCCTCTACCGCAACAGGTCGTCTGTGAATGTGGACGATATGAATCTGCTGAAGTGGTGAGGAATTGCCACATCATTGTTTGTGGTAAAATCAAGGCATGACTACAACACATACGCCCATAGACCCCGAATCGCTGGTAGCCCGCATAATGGAGGAGCTCCGCGCGAATCCTGCCGCTCAGCGATTGCTGATGCAGGCGCTCCTGACCCGCGAGTTCCAGGGCATGCCTTTGCGCCTCGAACACATAGAGGCGCAGCTGGACGACATGCTGGGACGCGTGAAAAGCCTCGAAGAAGTCCAGCGCGACCTGCAAAACACCGTGCGAGACATTCAAGACAAGGTTGGCTCCCTGATTGGCGACACTTTTGAGTTGAAACTCCCCGGCAGGATTATTCCGCTGCTCAGCCAGAAGATACGGCTGCGAAAGGCGGAGGTAGTACTAAGTCCAACCACTTCGCTTAGCCACGAACTTGCCGACGCCATCGCGGATGCCGTAGATGCGGGCGTTTTTGACGAACGACAAGAGCGCAGAATTGGCTTGACGGACATAATCATCCGCGCCCAGCGCCGAGTTGAGAGGTCTGCGGTTTGGGTCGCGGTCGAAGCCTCAAGCGCGATTCATCTGCGCGACATAGAGCGAGCTCGCCAATCGGCAGATGCCCTAGCAGCCGCATTCCGTCAGGACGCCATCGCCGTAGTCGTCGGCAACCGGATTGGCTCCGATGAAAGCCGCCAAGCCGCCGATGCCGGCGTCGAAGTGCTCGTCGTAGAATAGCCGCCGCCGAGCTCGCGCTTGCTATCGCCATCATACTGCGCCTCTACCGCAACCGCTCAACCGTCAACGTGGACGATATGAATCTGCTGAAGTGGTAAAATTGCCGCAGCCATGAAAATGTCCTTGGCAATATGGCATAAGGTCTATACCC
>VXRI01000060.1 GCA_009838595.1 Chloroflexota bacterium
GCTCCTATCCTAACCTTCCTTCTATTCTAACTTTCCCTTAGAAGGTCTGACATGGGTATGCAAATGATGATTTAGTAGGATTTTATCATCACTTGAACGCCGCGCAGGGGCAATTCGCAAAGCGCCGTCAAGTAAACACATGCTTACGGGCGGCGTGATACAATAGCGTTCTAGGATGCCTGTCTGATATGGCATGAATATGGAGGAGTACTATGACGAACAAGCTTGATATTACTTTGGACGATGTGTACGAAGCACTGCGAGATGTGTACGACCCCGAAATCCCGGTGAATATCGTCGATCTTGGGCTGGTGCGCGATGTCGCGCTGGTCGAGAAGAATGTCGATGTGAAGATGACCCTTACCTTCGCCGGCTGCGGCATGGGCCCCTACATCGCGCAACAGGCGGAGTGGCGCCTCGCAGAAATCGAAGGCTTGGAGGACATCAACGTCGACCTCGTATTCGACCCGCCTTGGACGCCCGACGAGATTACCGACGAGGGCAGGAAGCTGCTTGGGTTGGACTAAGGGAGTCTGTCAGTTAGTCAGTTTATCAATCAGTCTGTAATTGTCTTTCGCGCAGTCTGTTGGCGGTTACGCAATAGACGCCCGGCGCCCTAACGGACTGACGAACCGGCATACCGACATATCGACATACTGAAAGACTGAGGCACTCTCATGACTATGAACCCGCAGCAGGCGGCTCAGGCACGCCAGCGCATACAGGCGATGCAACGCCAGTTCGAGCAGAAGCGTCAGCTCGCGGACGCACTGGCGCAGATAGGGCGCAAGATTGGCGTGTACTCCGGCAAGGGCGGCGTGGGCAAGACGACCGTTGCCGTGAACCTCGCGTCCACTCTCGCGCACCAGGGGTACAGCGTGGGCATCTTGGATGTGGACATTGACTGCCCGAATGTGGTGCGCGCGATGAAGGTCGCCGAGCGTCCGCAAGTCGGCGAGGGCAACAAGATGCTGCCTTCCGAGCGTTTCGGCGTGAAGATTATGTCTATGGGTTTCTTCCAGCAGAACGAAGAAGAGGCAATCATCTGGCGCGGGCCTATGGTGCACAACGCCATCAACCAGCTTTTACAGACGACCGACTGGGGCGCGCTGGACTACCTAGTTGTGGACCTGCCTCCGGGCACATCGGACGCGCCGCTTACCGTGATGCAAAACCTCGACCTCGACGGCTTCATCGTGGTTACCACGCCGCAAGAACTCGCCAAGATAGACGCCAAGCGCTCCATCAACATGATTCGCAAGTTGCAAGTGAATGTATTGGGCGTCGTGGAAAACTTCTCCGGCGACATCTTCGGCAGAGGCGCAGGCGAGGAGCTTGCGGGCGAACTAGGGCTGGATTTCCTAGGCAGCCTAGAATTGCGTCCCGACTACCGCGATACATCGAAGCCGACCGTGCTGCTCAGCAACGAAGTGCTAGGAGAATACGCCGCCATCGCCGACAAAGCCCGCGCTGCGCTGGAATAGGCAAATGAGACAAATACATGCCGCTGAAGCTGACGGAAGGCTAAGGAACTGTTGCAATGCGTGGGAAATGGTGGATCCGTCGTAATCAGACGACATGGCAAGCCTATCGCACACTTGACGCCGGATGAAGAGCATCTGCGGGCACCACGGAATGAGACGATGGAAGAACTCATGCAAAGGCGTTCATACTGGAATTTGACGCCGATGACGACCAAAGAGATTCTTGACCTGCGCCACGAAGGGCATCGCTTCTAGGTATGTTAGTCTTGGATGCTTCTGTCGTCCTCAATTGACTGGTTGATGGGGAATTGAAACTGCTAGCCCTCTTCATACCGTCCAACATTGACCAGTATGAACTTATTATGCCTTCGGCATGGCACTTGGCAGTAAGGAACGGTTTGATCACAGCAGAGCGGCAGAAATTAGTGCCCGTATCACACCAATCAGGGCGTGGAAGAACGACTTGCTTACATCAGACGCCTGTCTCTCGACATGGATGAACTATCAGACATGGACACCGCTTTTGCGCTCGCAAGAACTCACGGTCTCTCATTCTACGACGCCACCTACCTGGAACTCGGCGAGAGACGCAAGCGCCCCCGCAACCCTAAACTTCGCTCTAAACCGCGCCGCTATTGCTGACGGCTCACCCCCACTACCGCAATCTTGACCTCTGCCGGTCGCGCTGGGGTCTCGTTGATAAAATAGGTTGATAATAGAAGGATATGAAACCACCGGAGGAAATAACCATGTTTTACAGGCTATATACCGGCGACGACGGACAGTCGCATATGGATGAGAGCCACGACCCGCCGGAAGTGCAGGGCGCTACCGGCATCGTGGTGCGCAAGCAGGAAGTCGGCTACTTCATCGACTGGCATCCCGCGCCGCGCCGCCAGTACATCATCACCCTGCGCGGCAATGTCGAGATTGGGCTTGGCGACGGCACCGTCTATACGCTGGGACCCGGCGATATGATGCTCGCCGAAGACACCACAGGGCAGGGGCACACCACAAAAGCAGTGGGCGACGAAACGCGCGTCTCTGTGGCCATCACCCTCGACTAGCCTGCGTGCCAAATTTAACGGCGATCATCAATTGCCCATCGCTTTGACGCCCTTGTGCATGCCAGATTATACTTACAGCCAAACCGCAGTATCGACATGCCGAAGGATTGACTATGAGCTACGAAGACATCGTTGTTACCAAGGACGAAGGCGTGGGCATCATACGGCTGAACAGGCCGAAAGTGCTGAACGCGCTCAGCAAGCGATTGTACCGCGAAGTTGACACCGCCATCAGCGACATGGAAGCTGACGCGGACATCAAGGCGGTGATATTCACCGGCACGGGCGATCGCGCATTCTCCGCCGGCGCGGACATCCACGAACAGGTGCGAGACGCCGAAAATCCGCCTCCACCCGACCCCAACCGTGCCGAGTATTCCTGGCATGTTGCCGCCTGCACAAAGCCCACCATCGGAGCGCTCAACGGCCTGTCATACGGCGGCGGCGCGGTCATGGCGTCCAGTTTCGACATCCGAGTGGGCTGCGAGCGCTCGCGATTCCGCTTCCTCGCCGCTTCATACGGCCGCGTGAACTCCACATGGACATTGCCGATGCAGGTCGGCTGGCCCAAAGCCAAAGAACTGCTGTTCAGCGCCAAAGTGGTGGAGCCGGAAGAGGCGTATCAGATTGGCTTGCTGAACCACCTTGTAGAAGTGGATGAGCTTATGCCTAAGGCGATGGAAATCGCCAAGCTAGTCGCAGCCAACGACTCCCGCATGGTGCAGGGCATCAAGCGGCTGATGACCGAGGATGTCGGCGAGAACTGGCGCTGGATGCACGACAACGAATCGCAAGCGCAGAAGACCTATCTTGCGCCCACTCCGGTCGAAGAAGGCTTCGCCGACTTCCTAGCGCGCAAAGGACGCAAGGACGCCTAGGCAATCCGACGCAAACTAGAGTCTGAATCAAATGAACGGGCGATGATGACCACCGTCTCTGACAGGGTCAGCAGGCTTTAAGGCACTTAGGCATCTTGGCGACAAAGGCGGACATTGCCGAATTGAAAGCTGAGATGCGTCTGCAACGATGGCTTGCCTTGGCGATATTGGCGGTTGTGATTGCAAGCGTCTCGGAGCGCTTTCTGTCGTAACGGAGCATCTATCAGAAAACGCTGTCATACGAGAACGAAACCCATTGATGATTGAAAGGGACATACGCCGATGACATCTGCAAATGGCAATCTGAAGACACCGCTCGAAGGCATACGAGTGCTGGACCTGGGACGCTATCAGGCCGGGCCGCGCTGTGCGTTGATGTTCGCGCGCATGGGCGCCGAGGTAATCAAGGTGGAGTCGGTGCGCGGCGACGAAAGCCGTGCGAACGGGCCCCGCGTGCGAGGGCAGTCCGCTTACTGGGTACAGTACAATAGCGGCAAGAAGAGCCTTGCCATCAATCTCCGCACCGAAAAGGGTAAAGAGGTGCTGCGCGAACTCGTGAAGGTGTCCGACATACTCTTGCAGAACTTCCGCCCCGGCACTATCGACATCATGGGTTTCGGCTATGACAAGCTCAAAGAGCTGAACCCGAAAATCATCATGATTAACGTGTCGGCTTATGGGCAATACGGGCCCAATCGTGACAAGGTCGGCTTCGACCCCATCGGGCAGGCGATGGGCGGCTTGATGACGCTCACCGGCTACGGCGACCTGCCCCCAATCAAGACATACTTCCCGCTGATAGACCGCATCACTGCGCTGCACGCCTGCATCGGAGCGCTGGCGGCGCTGCGCGAGCGCGAAATTTCCGGGGAAGGGCAGGCGCTCGAAGTCTGCCTTGCGGACACCGGCTTCACGGTCAATGAAATCCCCATCTCCGCGTATCTCGGCGGCGGTGTAGAGACCACGCGCCCGGATGAAGCGGTCGGCGGCGGCGGCACGCCATTCGGCGGCATGTACGAAACTTCTGACGGCTATGTCATACTTGCCGCCGGCAACGACAACATGTGGCCGCGCACCTGCGAGGCGCTAGGGCATCCCGAATGGTTGGAAGACCCGCGCTTCGAGACGCGCGACTCACGCACCGAGCATGTGGATGCGCTGGAAGGCGAAATCGGTAATTGGCTCAAGCAGCGCACCACCAAGCAGGCTGTCGATGACCTCTCCGCGCACAGCATACCCGTCGCGCCAGTCAACACCACCGAGCAGGCGGCGAAAGAGCCGCAGCTGCACGAGCGCGATATCCTGATGGAAGTGCCCGACCCCGTCGCAGGCACAATGTGGGTCAGCGGCAAGTCCATCAAGTTCAGCCGCACGCCTATGGTAGTCGGCTCCGCACCCACCGTGGGGCAGCACACCCGCGAGGTTCTGAGTGACATAGCCGGCTACACCGAAGAGCAGGTGCAGGCGCTTATTGACGAAGAAGTGGTCGGCGTCAGCTAGTGGGTCAGGGCTTCCATCAATGGTTTTGAACAAGGAAAACGCCAGGCTGCGAAGGGCGTTGGTGACCGCCTACCGAAAATTGCGGAGCATGGCGAGACGGTATTGGGTCGCCATTTGAAGCATACGCAAAGAATGGATTAGAAAGGCATTGCCGAGGCGCACAATCACAGCAGCAAGTAGAATCTGACGGCAAAGAGTCCGTGTCAGGCAAGAACGACAAGCGATAGTACGCTTCACTCATACATATCTTGACATACACCAATGTGCAGCGGCGTTGCCGAAAGAACATAAACGGATATAACAAGGGACATAGACTTGCAGACCATCATCAACGACCCCGGCGACTTCTCCTATGTGATAGGTCCGTACAAGCAGCCCGTGGCTACCGTGTCGCCGGGCGAGACCTTCATCGTAGAGACGGCGGACGCCTTCGAGAACCGCATAACCTCTCCCGACGACGACATCACGCAGATTATCACACTGCCCTATGTCAACCCCTTGACGGGTCCCATATATGTCGAAGGCGCGGAGAAGGGCGATACCCTCGCTGTCACCATCCACTCCATCGAGGTTACGCGCAACTACGGCGTGAGCGCGCTCATTCCGGAGTTCGGCGGGTTGTGCGGCACGGTGTTCACGCGCACGCTGAACCCGCCGCTGCCGCCGCGCGTGATGCTGCATCCAATCAGCAACGGCGAGATTACATTCTCTGAAGACTTGGACATTGCCGCGATACCCTACGAGCCGTTCTATGGCACAATCGGCACATCGCCTGAACTCGAAGCAATATCCTCGCTGGCGCCCGGCTTTCACGGCGGCAATATGGACGCGGCAGATGTCTGTCCCGGCAACACCATTCACCTGCCGGTCAATGTGCCTGGCGCGCTGCTGCACATTGGCGACGGGCATGCGGCGCAGGGCGACGCTGAAGTATGCGGAGTCGCCACCGAAATTCCCACACGCGGCACGCTCACCGTTGACCTCTTAAAAGGGCAGCATGTCGCCACGCCGCGAGTGGAATCCGACGAGTTCCTGATGACCATTGGCAGCGCCCGTCCAATGGAAGACGCCGCGCGCATCGCCTTCTACGAACTTGTGATGTGGCTGGAATCTGCTTACGGCATCGAGCGCCTCACAGCGTATCAGCTCTGTTCGCAGGTCGCTCGCGTGCGCCTAGCCAACATGGTGGACATCCTGTACTCCGTCGTCGCCAAGTTCCCGAAGCGATACCTGCCCCGATAACAGATTTTTTCTGCCAGATTATGCCAGATTATGATTGATAAAATGATGCAGATCGACAATAGGTATAAGTTCGCTGCATTTATAGTCGTTGCTGCTGTGTTAGCTACCGGATGGTTTGCATGGTATTGGTTCCTCTCTGATGATATGCGGGGAGTTCGATTATCTCAACAAAATCCCACCCTCCACCCACCAGCCGTGTACATAAGCCATGCACATGCCCACTGTCTTTTACACATCAGACGGAGCCGACGAAAATAGAGGTGTAGATAGCGGGGGTCGCCGGATAATTAAAAA
>VXRI01000160.1 GCA_009838595.1 Chloroflexota bacterium
GCCCTGTATATGCGTCAATATCCCCCTGCGCGACAGAAGCATCGCTGACGATTGCCCTGTAGCGCAGCGCGCCATCTCTCTGCGAGTCCGCGAATGCTTTCGATGCGTCTAACACAAGTGATTCGCCAACCAAGACCGTGTGCCCGCCAACGGCCACGGGAATTTCCTGCTCACTGGTAGGAATAGGAACTGGCGCAGGCGCGCTCACTTGCGTGGCAGTCGGAGTGGCCATAACGGCAACTGAAACAGGAGTTTCCGATGGTGCCGTCGTAGATTGCTGTACTACCACGCTGGCTTGCACCGTGCCAGTCGGAGAAGGCATCATAGGTACGGGTGCGGTCGGTATTGGCGTGGGTGTATATTGCACGATGGCTCTTGCACCGGGTGTTGCGACAACTGAAGGCGACACTGCTGGCGTAGGGACAGGCGTGGGCGAACTCAATCGGTCAGAGGAACTCAGCGGCGTTTGCGCAACTTGAGTTGGCAAGGCCGGCGGAGTTGGCAATCCTCCCGTCAGCGGTTGCACCGGCGCAATCGTCGGCAATGGAGTGGTTGTGGGCTGCGTGGTCGCGATAAGGTCGGCAACCCGCAGGGATTCCGAAGGCGCGCCGACCACTTCGACAAGCCAGCTACCATCGTCTTGTTTTCTGGCGGCGAAGTTATACGATTGGTCGTTGATGCTGGCGTTCTGCGCTTGAAGGACACTCTCCGCTCTGAGGAATAAGAAAGACGCCGTGCCGGAGTCATCCACACGAAACTCTTCTGTGCTGGCAGGATATGTGCAACTATCACCCGGCGACACAACTTGCCCTATTAGACATTCAGAAAACACTTCAGAATCGCTGCTGGCGGCAGTCCGAGTCTGAGGGGGCAGTTGTGTCGAAGTCTTCGCTGAATCAGACTGCTCTGATTCTTGCGCGAATGCGTCGTCTGCCGGCGGCGTTTCGCGTGTGCATGCGGCTAGCAAGAATGTCGCAATTAGTAGCGACAAGAGTGGTACAGAGTGAATTAAGTGCTTCATATCTACGAAATCTACGGGCTACTACACTATTAGCTCGATAACTTCTAGGATTATAAAGACACGAAATTGAAAATTTCAAGGAAGTAAATCGACGGTTCGCAACCGCAAAGCGCGAATCTGGCGCAAGTGCCAGCGCTATGCTTTCAATTCGTCGATGAAGTCGCGCAAAGAATCGCCGAACTCGCGGCACTGCCAGTTGCGGACTGCGTCGTTGTGCATTTCATCTTCGCACGCAGATTCGTCGGTTGAGATGCGCTCAAGACTTGCGGCGGGCCAGACTAACGCAGGGTCTATTTCCAAATCCTGTCCGACTTCGAGCCGCCACTGCTTTAGGAGGCGAAGCGTTTTGCGAGCTGCCTCGCGGTCTCCTGAATTGCCTCGCGGGCGGCTACGCTTTGCCGGTGTGCGTGGTCGCTCGACCAAGTCATCCCCCATTCCGAGCGCAATCGCGCTTCGCAAGGATGACCGACGCCTGCCATAGGCGTAACTGCCGATCCCTTTGATTTCGGATATGTCGCACTTCGGGTTTTCGGCTATCGCCACCATCGCGGCGTCCGAGAACACCTTGAATGGCGGACGGTCGCGCATTATCGCCTCATCTTCTCGGAAGTCATGCAGCGCGCGCAGGATTGCCAACTCCCGTCCATTCAGCGCCTTGCTGCCCTTAACCAACAGGAAGGCATGCTCGGCATCGACAGGGGTAAAGCGCACATTTGCGAGGCGCTCGCATTCCTCGCGAACACAATCGACTCTTCCCAGTTCGTCGAGGCGATCGTGAAGAAAGTACGCGAGGTGTTCGAGATGCCGCACATCCTCTGCCGCGTACTCTCGCAGCTCGTCTGTTATCGGGCGTACCGTCCAATCCGCCCTTTGCAGCTTCTTCTCTTTGGGAATGTCAACTTCGAGACATTCTTTAAGAAGCGCGCCAAGACCAAGCCGTGTGTATCCACAGAATGCCGCGGCGATGCTGGTATCGAAGAGCGGATCGATACGAAATGACCAATCTCTATCCAAACTTCGTACGTCGTAGTCGGCGGAGTGAAAAATTTTCACCACATCCGGCGAAGCAAGCAGTATGCCAAGCGGCGACATGTCCTCAATGGCGATGGGATCGATGAGAAAAGCCCTATCAGCGAATCCGATCTGCACGAGACAGACGCGCTCCGGATAACGGTGAAAGCCGTTCGCCTCAAGATCAACTGCCACGCGGGGTTGTGTCAGCGCAATATCGACAAGCGCTGCCAATTGCGAGTCGCTTGTGATCGACTGCGGGGCAGACTGTGGCGTGCGTGGACTTATCGTAGTCGCCTTCCGCTTGATCTTGATGGGGATGGGATCATGGCTCCGCAGGTAGGATTCGAACCTACGACCGATCGGTTAACAGCCGATTGCTCTACCACTGAGCTACTGCGGAGCGTTTGCCGAACCACCGCACTAGGCGATGGTTGCATCTCGGTTCATGATAACACTTGCACAATCGTGCGGACAAGGTATTGGCGATATTGTCATACGTCTTAATGATGCCAATTAGCAGTCTGTCATAATTGAACTGTGTAATGCGAAGTAAGGCTGCTTAAGTTCCTGAACGGTTAAGTGCGACGATTTTGGATTCCACGCGTTGTCCGAAATTACAAGCGCATGGATGTCAGTAATGTAAACAATTGGCTGACGGGCGGCTGATGACAGCGCACAGGGCAGGGATATCGCCGCGGCGCTACGGACCCGGGACGGCGATAAAGTCGTCAAGCGTCAGCAGCAGACCGGATGCGGCGCGGGTACCTATCAGGAACACATTTGGCCTTCGAGGCGTGGTGGCGTAGAACGATAGGTCGTCCCGCGGCAACAGTCGGACGCGCGTGGTCGGGTAGCCTAAATCTTCGTTGGTGATGATGCGCACCGATATGCCCTGCGGTCCCGTGAAGTCCAGGTTTTCGGTTTCCTGCTCCGGCGCGAATCCGCTGGCGATGAAGCCTTCGAGGGTGGCAAGCACGGCGTTCACAGCGAACACATTTGCCGGTTCTAGGATGTCCGCGCCCTCTACTATCCAACCGCGTTCAACTCGACGCAGTACAAAGCTGCCTTCAGGGTACTCATACTCGATTACCTCGATAGCGTCGCGCGGAATGCTCGCCACGACAGGGTCGCGCCAGCCGTCTGCGCTGGAATCGAAGATGTTCCCGTATGGGCAGGGAATGGCATACACTTCGTTGCGCGCGGGCTTGCGCAAGTAGCACAGCCGCACTTCCGGAGACCAATTGCCGACGATGAACTCTTCCTGCTTGAATTCGCCCAGCCAGAACGCCACACTGACACCCTGTCCTTCCATCACACCCATGCGTTCGTGGTTCACGGGATTGCGGGCAACCAGCTGTGCGCCGTCTATGTCGGCAGCCGCAGTCCAAAGCTGGTTAAGTTTCGGCACAAACGCGTCCTCGCGCTCGACCTGCCATACATCATTAATCTTGTCCAATCTGGCTTCGCCGCCAACAGGTGCGGGCGCGGTTATGGTAACGCGATCGATGACATCCGGCGACACGGGTAATATGCCCTCGAGCGTGAGTTCGCTCGAGCCGGCGGCAATCAGCCGTAGCACCAGTCCGACGACGCCAATCGCAATCAGGGCTATGAGAACATAGCCTACCTGTTTACTCCCCACGGATGTAAGTCCTTAACCCTTTTCTGCGCCGCGTAACATAGCGGAGAATGCCGAGCGCGATGAAGACAATCGGAATGCCCGCGACATTCGCCAACTGCACAATGCTGCGGTGCGTCGGCGAGCTGAATGTCAGGTTGCGCGTGGTAATGACCTTGGAGCGAATCTCCGCCAAGTTCTCTTCCTGCGCGAGCCAGTCGATTAGGTTCAGACCAAGCGCGAGGTTTTCCTGCGCCTGATTGACGAACGGATCAGTGAGCCAGTCCGAATCTCCGACGACTACCAGCCTGAAGGCGCTTGCGCTGTTCTGCCGCGCTTCAAGAGATTCGATTGCCACGCCCATGTCACTCTCGAAAAGCTGGCGGTCCGTTACATCCAACTGCTCGGATTCAGGCGTTACGTCGCCATACGCATAGTCAACCGAGGCGAACGGGGATGTACGCATTAACGGGATCACTTCAACATTGCCGATCTGAGAGTCGGTGATGCCTAGCGAACTCGACCACGGCATTAGCACGGATTCGACATCGCCCGCAACTTTGCGGTCAACGGTCGGCACGCGCGGCCAGTACGGATACGGTAGCATCACGGTGCCAAGAGTAATCGTCTCGTTCGAGCGCAGGTCGAATACGAGATTGTCTTCTACCAAAATGCCATACGGTTCTAAGAAGTCGCCGAAGTGAAACTGATTAGGAAATGCCGCCATCTGCTGCGGCGTTACGAATACGGGATCGATGAGCGCCAGCATTTTGCCGCCGTTCTGCAGGTAGGTGTTTATCGCGTCGTATTCCTGCGCCGACATACGCTGCGTCGGACCGGCTACGACTAGGACATCAACGCCGGTCAAATCCAGCGGCGTCTCGCCGTCGGACGGCAACTCGGCTAGGTTATAATGCTGAGAAAGCAATCTGCCTAGTTCCCTAAAATTCTCTTCCAGAGGCTTTTCGCCGTGCCCTGTCAAGAAAGCGATGGTCTTGCGTTCGACTTCTTGCTGCAGCATATTGTAGGCGAGCGTGGCAACGCGATACTCAAAGCCGTCAAGCGAGCGGATGAATGGTATAACCTCGCGCCTGTCCGTGTATGTCATCGCCAAGCCTAGAAAGCCGTTCTTGATTTCCAAGCCATTCGGAGTCTGTACATTGAACTGCTGCGGCTCGATGCCAGCTAGCTGCGCCTTGCGCGCCGTGTCCTGAGCCTCACGATAGGCGTTGTTCGCAGATGTCAGCGCGGTCTGCGCGGCAAGCGCAGTTTCTTCGCTGTCAGCGTTCAGTACGGAGTCTTGCGCACTCTCTAACGCCCGCTGTGCCTGTTCCAAATCTTGAAAGTCTAGGAAGCGACGCACCAGTGTAACATCACCTGAATTGCCCGCGAGGTCTTCGAGAAAGTCGTTGATATCCCGAGCAACGAGATCAACCTGTACAGGCGGGTCTGCCGATTCGTACAATTCGATGGTCAGCAGGTCGTCTAATCCGGACAGAATCTGCTCTGTTCCGTCGCTGAGCGTGTACACCTTGTCGGCGGTCAGGTCTAGGCGCCCCTTCACAGATGCGCCGAACCAGCCGACGAGAATGCTCAATACTATGAGCGCGGCAGTGCCGAGCTGCAAGTTGCGATACTGTATTGTGCGGTGGCTAAGGGTGCGTCCGCGAACGCTCAAGAATGTCGCGCTTAGGAATGTCGATACTATTGCCACGAAGTACAGCACGTCGCGAAGGTCGATTACCCCGCGCGCGATGCTGGAGAAGTGCGTGACCGGGCTGAGCGATTGCAGCAGAGTGGCGAACTGCCCAGGCAGCGTAACGCCGACCGCGTCCAAGCCCAGCAGCATCAGCACGAGCGTTACGAACAATCCTAATATGAACGACACAATCTGATTGCGAGTCAGGCTGGATGTGAATAGTCCGATGGACACCAACGATGCCGCCAAAAATATGCTGCCGATGTACTGCGCGACAATCGCACCCCAGTCTAGGTTACCCGCCGTCATCAACGACAGCGGTATGCCGATAGTGGACAGAATCGCAATGGTGACGAACGCAAGTCCTGCCGTAAACTTGGCAAGCAGTATGACCCATCCTTGAATGGGCTGAGTCAGCAGGATTTCCAGCGTGCCGTCGCGTTGCTCTTCGGCGAGAAGGCGCATCGTGGCGGCGGGTACAAGCAGTGCGAGCAACCACGGGATAGACGGGCTTTCAACAGCGAAGTCCACCGTGAACAGTGGGCGTAAAGACGCCTCTGATGTTACGAATGCGGAGCGAAAGAAAGACCACGAAAGCAGCGCGAGAAATACTACAATGAGAATGTAGCCCGTGGGCTGGTCAAAGTAGCCTTTCAGGTCCTTTCGGATGAGCGCACGAAATGATCGCATCGGTTATTCGCCGTCCTCCGAGTTTTGCGCTTGCTGCCCGGCGGCAGTCAGCGACACAAACACATCCTCCATGCGCGCGCGGTCTTCGCGCAGTTCCCAGAGCACCCAGCCACGCTGTTTGGCCAGACGGAATATATCCGGACGAAGATCGGTCGAGTTGTCGTCCGCCGTAATCGTGTAGCGCTTCCTGCCATCCACCGAATCGTGGCGCTCGATGTCCGCCACTCCGTCTAGCGAGGTCATAGGTCGTTCCACATCGCTGCCCTCGACTTCGATGTGCACCGTGCGGATGCCTTGCGCGCGCTGCAACAGTTCTTTCACCGTGCTATCGGCAACCAGCTTACCGCGGCTGATGAGCAGGATACGCTCGCAAGTGGTCTCCACTTCCTGCATCACAT
>VXRI01000104.1 GCA_009838595.1 Chloroflexota bacterium
CTCCAACAACACTCGCTACCCCAGCCGCGCCTGCCGACCCTGCCTGCGTCGCCTCGGCGCGCGCCGGAATGTTGCGGCGGGTGCGTAGCGCGGGTACTGCGGCTGCGCGCCTGCAAGCAGGTCTTCGATAGTCAGGATTTGCACGCGCGGGAAGCGGTGGTCGGGGAATGCCTCCGGTGCGTAGAAGCCGGCTTCCAGCGCTTCCTGCTCCATCGGTCTTGTGGGCGGATTCAGCGTTACGAACAGCGCGAGGTCGGCTTTCTCCCTCTCCATATCAGATTTGAGCGTGGCTATCTGATTGCGCTGCACGCCACCGCTCTTCACCTGCACCACGATGCGCTTGGGCTTGCCGCTGTTGTCGTCGAAGAAGTTGATGTAGCCGTCTATGCCGGCGTCCGCGCCCTTCTTGCGGTCTCGCGCCGGGCGGGCGTCCACCAGGCCGAGCGCCCACCACTCGAACTGGTAGCGGTCGTGCAGCGCGAGCGACTCCGCGCCGGGCAAGTCCTTCGGCTCGCCCACGACCTCGTAGGGGCGCAGCTCTTCGCCGAAAGTGTCGTGCAGGCGATGGCGTATCAACGTGATTGCAAGGTGCGTGATGTCTATGCCGACCCAGCGGCGGTTGAGACGCTCCGCAGCCGCGACCGCCGTGCCGCAGCCGCAGAACGGGTCTAGCACGACATCGCCTTCATTGCTGGACGCGCTGATGATGCGTTCAAGCAGCGCTTCGGGCTTTTGCGTGGGGTAGCCGAGGCGTTCATCGTGCCACGACCTCAAGGCTTGTATATCCGTCCAATTGTCCTGCGCTCTCAAACCTTTTTGTTCATCAAGATAGCGCTTCCTTCGTGCAATGCCGTTCCTTGTGTAGAAAACCCTGCCTTCGGAGTCAAGCCGCTCCATCGTGCTTTCGGGAACGCGCCAGACCCTTGTGATGCCCTTCCATTCGTATTCGTATCCACCACCTTGTAACCCTGATGCACTGAGATTGTCGGACATCCATAGCCTTCCGTCCGGGTCCTTGTAGCGATAATACTGCTCAACGTAGCCGGTTTCGTATGGCTGATAGGTGGCGTTCCATATCGCTTTTTCGCTTGCTGCGTAGTAGAGAATCACATCATGCACTCGTCCAAACCTTTTGGCATCACTGTGTCCTGATGTTCTTTTCCAAACAATTTCATTCCGAAAATTGTCAGCGCCGAACACGACGTCCATCAGCAACTTGAGGTAGTGGCTCGCCGTCGGGTCGCAGTGCAAGTAGATGCTGCCGGTGGGCTTGAGGACACGGTGAAGTTCCACCATGCGCTGCGCCATCATCGTAAGGTACGCCATCATGTCGTTCTGTCCGAGGAAGGCGCGCATGGCGGCGAGCAGTTCGCCGACTTTGCCGCCCTGCTGCGTAACCACATCCTGATAGGCGAGTTCGGACTCCATGCTCCAGCGCCATGTGTCGTCAAACGCGGTGATTTGCGCGGCGGATTCTTCGCCGCTGCGCTCGCGGAACAGCACATTATAGGTGGCGTTGGAATTGAACGGCGGGTCGAGATATATCAGGTCAACGGATTCATCGGCGACATGCTGGCGCAGGATGTCGAGGTTGTCGCCGAAGTAGAGGGAATTGGGGGCGTGTGACGTTGCCATGGAGCGGTCCTGAAGTATTAGCTGTCATTTGGCGGCACTACACGCCTAGCATTTAGCGCAAGCAAATTGCGAAAGTGAACTTGAACATCATCAGCGCCTTCCAGAATTTCCGCCTGCACATGTGCATAACTCCATTGCCGCCACTCCTTTCCTACATATCTCGGTTCAGTACGCCATTCCAACCGAATAGACAAAGATCTGCCGGTTTCATCAGACGCTTTGCAAGCTAATCGAAAGTAATCGCCTACGGTATGATGCGCCTGCCCAGCGCCTGAAAGACTTCCTATTCGCAAATCATCCAGCGAAATGGCATTTTCGTGCAGTCGTTCTTCATGCCACAGGGATAACCCCTCTCCTTGTCTTTCCTTGAATACTGGTGGTCTCGGACGGTTGTCTCTTTTGCTCCATCTCTTCCTGCCGGGACGTATAAATCTACATACTATGTCTTCTGAAGGCACTCCCACTATTTTTCACCAAACAGTTCAAGTATTTGCTTCTCATTCGGGTTGTCCAACAATAAGATAGTTTCTGAATCTCCTTCGCCTCTTACATCATAGACGCCCAGAAACAACCTTCCATCAGGGTACAGCTCAATGAACATAGTATGCCCGTTGTTCAATCTCAGGTCGAAGTTCAGCGAGCCGTCCTCGTCATCGAACGCAATCTCGGGTTCTGTGAGAAGGGCAATGGCTTGGCGCGCGACATTGGCCACCATTTGCGATAGAGTATCCGACGGCTTCACACCGTTGACGCCTGCGGCAAAAAGGCGTATTTCTTCGGCTGAGTGTGGGGGACCCAAGGCAGAACTAGAGGCGTCCAATAGCCTAGCATGGCCGGAATATATTGATAAGTACGCTTCTTCAGTATTGCGTGCAGCAAAAGCATCGTAATGCACGGCGACAGCATCAAGCCCTCTCACCTGGAAATAGAGCGCCTTCGGCGACAGAATGGTTGGGTATGTCCTAACTATTTGCGCTCCTATACTCACATAGGAGTTCATGGAAGCCGAAAAGAATTCCGCACCACCTTGCCGCTCGAATTCCGCTATGTTGCGGTGAGGTTCTTCTAGGAAGTCAATTTTGCGCCAGACACCAAAATTTTCCGTAAGTTCTACGCTTCCCATATCGTTGTCAGCAACATTCGGAAACCCAAAATATCGGGACTTTGCCCGTTCATAGGCATTGAGAGACTGAGGGGCTTTGGAATGACCCAACGGATGCTGTGCTGCTTGAATGTCAGGGAACATAGTGGTTGTAGTCATCTCAATTACTTTCGGCCAGTAACTGCTTCATTAGTCTATTGGCTTCGTTTAGGACTTCCTCAAAGCTGCATTTGATAGCATTCTCATCAGGTAGTTCTTGCTCATCCACATGAAGATTGATAGAAATGTATAGCCTTTTACTTCCGAAATCCTCGCGTGGGCGTGGTTCCATGTTGAATGTCCATCTGCGATTGCCGTCAGAGAAATATAGTGTTCCCAATCCTCCGGTGAAGTCCCAATCTTCTCGTCCAAAAGTATGTGCTTGTGGGGCATATAGACGCTTGCCTAGATGCTGGATTGCGGGTTCTGACAAATCAGGCGAGAACACTATCGCCATATTGTACCCATACGCAACTAATTGTTGCCCTTCAACTATTGTATTGCATATTGCTGATGAAGCAACATTAGATAGCTGTTCTAAATCTTCTGATGGTGATGTTTGAGAAAGGTATTCTTTTGTAATTGAAGACCTCGTGGAGGTAATATCTAATGAAATCCTATATCTTGGTATTACAAACCTATGACTAGGCGTAGGGGCACCGCCAGAGGCATTTATAGCAAAACCTACCTCTGCATTCATTACTTCTGCATTCACTGCCTTAATTAGATTGTCTCGCGCATCAGGCCTATTCATCAACTCGACTCCAACGAAAACAACATTAGCGTTTAATACATCCTGAATTAGTGAGTCCATTTTTACATTCCTTTGTCTAACGCGATACCACATATTTTCTAGGTATCCGTGTTGCGGAATCCTAGCAAATTGTGTCCTCGCCTTGCAACTTACGTTGATGATACGCTCGTATAATGAGTCTATCACATACTTTCTCACCGTACCTCTCGCACTTGCCAATCCCCACTAAACAGGCGATACTTACCGCGCTGCAAGTATTTGCAATTAGGAGGGTTGGCAATTTAGGAGGGTAAGCATGGAAGGACGATTGAAAGATAAGTACGCTATCGTGGGCGTGGGCGAGACGGAGTATAGCCGCGCTTCGGGCAGAAGCACACGCGCGCTGGGCGTGGAAGCGATACGCAACGCTATCTATGACGCGGGGCTGACGCCGCAGGATGTGGATGGCATGCTGAGCTACCACGGCGGCGATTCTACTCCGTCCACGACGATGATGCACGATTTGGGAATGCGCCTGAATTTCTATATGGACTGCTCCGGCGGCGGCTCTAGCACGGAGGCGCTCGTAGGGCTTGCCATCGGCGCGATAGAAGCCGGCATGTGCGACACGGTGGCGATTTTCCGCGCGATGAACGGCTATTCGCAGGTGCGTATCGGCGGCACGGGCGCTCGGGCGGCAGCGCCTATCGGCGGCTCCGATCTGCTCAAGCGCACATACGGCGTGGCGAGCGCGGTGCAGAACTTCGCGTTCACTTTCACGCGGCATATGATGGAGTACGGCGTTACCGGCGAAGACCTGGCGCACATCAAGGTTACGCACAGCAAGCACGCCAGCAATAACCCGAAGGCGCTGATGAAGCAGCGCGTAACGGTGGACGATGTGGTGAACTCGCGCTGGATAGTCAAGCCGTGCGCGCACTTGCTGGACTGCTGTCTGGAGACGGACAACGCGACTTGCATCATCGTTACATCAGCGGAGCGGGCGAAGGACTTGCGCCGTCCGCCTGCGTACATCATGGCGGTGCAGGGCAGGGGCGTTAAGCCGGGCGGCGACTTCCACTATCAGTACGCGCCGATTACCCGCGTGGCGGGACATTACATCGGGCCGCGCCTGTTCGAGCTTGCGGGCGTAACGCACGATGACATCGATGTCACCGGCTGCTACGACGCGTTCACATACACGACGCTCTTGCAGTTCGAGGATTACGGCTTCTGCGAGAAGGGCGAGGGCAAGGAATATGTGAAGAGCGGCATAACCGACCTGGGCGGCAGGCGTCCGAACAACACGAGCGGCGGGCATCTGTGCGAAGGCTATACGCACGGCATGAATATGGTCATTGAGAATGTGCGGCAGATACGCGGCTTGGTGGACGACTACTGCCCGAACTGGGAGAATGGCGAGCATTCCTATGACTATGCAGAGGGCGGCTGCCGCCAAGTGCCCAATGTGAACATCACGATGAACATGGGCTGGGCTATGCCGGGCGTGGGCAGCGCGCTTATTATGCGAAAGTAAATGACATCGATGCACAGGATGGATAGGACGGGTAGTACGGTTTGGATGTGAATATATCCATCCTGTAGCGGCAAATACGCCAATTGCGGAGGGAAAAGAGTAATGCCGATATATGATTATCGCGGTATGGCATTGAACATTACGGAACTCGACAGCGAGTACAAGGGCTATTTCGACGGGGCGATGAAGCACAAGCTGGTGGTGAAGAAGTGCTCCGAAATGACCTGCGGTATGCTGCGCGGCGAACCGGGCGCGGCGTGCCCGTGGTGCGGCTCGCTGAATTGGGAATGGCAGGAAGTCAGCGGCAAAGGCACGATTTACAGTTACCAGGTCATCACGCATGCCATCATGCCAGCGTTCCGTGACTGGGTGCCGTACACGGTCGTGCTGGTCGAACTGGACGAGCAGAGCGGCGAGCCGAACCCGGGGAACGGGCTTCGTATCACCGCGAACCTGCTGAACGATGATATGGAGCCGGAAGACCCTGAGAATGTGGGCATCGGCAAGCGCGTCGAAGTGGTGTTTCTGGACACTGACGAAGGCTTCTCCGTGCCGCATTTCAGGCTGTCGGACGAAGAGCCGGCAGGCGAAGTGTGGCGGTATCCGGTGTAATTTGACAGTATTCACAGAACGTTCAGGGTAAGATAGGCAAGCTCGGAGGCGGCTTATGAATGTTAACGACGCGGTGTTGACGCGGCTGACGGTGCGGGAGTATAAGCCTGACGCTGTGCAGGACGATGTGGTCCATAGGCTTCTGGAAGCGGGCAGGCTTTCGCCGAGTTCGCAGAACTTGCAGCCTTGGCACTTCATCGTGATTAGGGACGCCGCTACGATAAAGCAATTGGGCGAGATGGCGACGCAGGGACCGTTCCTGGGGGACGCGCCGCTTGCCATTGCTGTCGTGACCGACGACACGCCGAGAGCGCCATTGGACGCGGGCAGAGCCATACAGCAGATGGAACTCGTCGCGTGGGAAGAGGGCATGGGCACATGCTTCATCGGTATCCGCGACGCCGACCAGAACGCGGCAATTAAGGAAGTATTGGGCATACCGGCGCATCTCGTGCTGCTGACCATCTTGCCGTTCGGCTATCGTAAGAGCGCGAACATGGGTAAGTTCGGGCGGCGCAATCGCAGAAACATGGCAGAAGTGGCGCATAGCGAACGCTTCGGCAATACTTACACGCCTTCGATCTGACGGCGCGGCAAGTCTGCTATCATAAGATCATGCGATAATGAATGCTATGGTGGTAGTTTGTTATGGGATTATCTCGATGGTAAAAGGGCTTATGCCTCCATCCTAGCCTTCCCCGTAGGGAGAAGGGACTTCGGAAAGCGCAACATTCTATTTCTAGCGCGAGATTGGTA
>VXRI01000173.1 GCA_009838595.1 Chloroflexota bacterium
GACGACCGTAAATGACAACCGCAGCCGAATGGAAAGCTAAAGAAAGCGAATACTACATCCACACATTCAATCGCCAGCCGATGGTGATCGAGCGCGGGCAGGGCGTGCGCGTCTGGGATACTGAGGGCAAGGAATACCTGGACTTCACGGCGGGCTTGGCGGTCAATAATCTTGGTCATTGCCATCCCGCCGTAACCGAGGCGATACAGCAGCAGGCGGCGACGCTGTTGCAGACCTCGAACCTGTTCTACACCATTCCGCAGCTCGAACTCGCCGAGGCGCTTGTCGAGAATAGCTGCATGGACAAAGTTTTCTTCTCCAACAGCGGTGTCGAGGCGAACGAAGGGGCGGTTAAGTTGGCGCGCAAGTATGGTCGCCTGCACCGCAACGGCGCGCAGGACATCATCACCGTGCTGAACTCGTTCCACGGGCGCACACTTGGCATGATTGCCGCGACCGGACAACCGGCGTATCAGCAGGCATGGCTTCCGCTCGCGCAGGGCTATGCGAATGTGCCGTACGAAGACTTGGACGCCATACGCGAGGCGACGACCGATAACACTTGCGCCGTTATGGTCGAGGTGCTGCAGGGCGAAGGTGGAGTAAATGTGCCGAGCGAGGGCTATCTCAATGGATTGCGCGAGTGGTGCGACGAGAATAATCTGCTGCTCATATTCGACGAAGTGCAGACCGGCATGGGTCGTCTAGGCAGCCTGTGGGGCTACGAACGCTTCGGCGTAGAGCCTGATGTTATGACATCGGCAAAAGGTCTCGGCAACGGCGTGCCCATCGGCGCGTTCATGTGCAAAGACACCTGCGATGTACTTGAACCCGGCGACCATGGCAGCACCTTTGGCGGCAATGTGCTGACCACCGCGGCGGGCAACGCAACCCTGCGCTACATGGTCGAAAACGATGTTCCTGCGCACGCGCGCAAAGTCGGCGAATACCTTGAATCCAAGCTTGAAGGACTGCGCCAATCGCGTCCCGAAGTGGTGAAGGGCTATCGCGGCATGGGCTTGCTGATCGCACTGCAATTGCAGAACCCGATCGCGCCTGCAGTGGTTGCCGCAGCCAACAATGAAGGCGTGCTGCTTAACCCGGTGCTGCCCGATGCCATCCGCTTCATGCCGCCGCTGATTATCACAGAGGCGGATGTGGACGAGTGCATAGAAAAGCTGGGGCGTGCGCTTGATGTGGCGACGGCGGGGTAATAACGCTTTGCGCTCGCTAAATTGATAAGATGTAGAGATGTCCCCAGCGCGTCTATGGCTCGCGCTCATGCGCTGCAACACAAGGACGCCGCGATGACAAGGCACTTTAAGACATGAACATCGGGGGACATGTGCATTGACGAACGCTTTCTGCTCATAGATGAGATACTCAACAGCATTGAGACGGAACCGCGACGGGCGCGTAGCGGCCTACCGCTTGTCGCGCATTGGAAGGGCGTACATGAGGGCTGTCAGATATGCCGGCTTTGAAGAGAAATTTGCATTAGTCCCTCCCCTTGATATGAAGAGTTAGGATGGGCCGCGTGTCCATCATGATGGATTGAGTTAATGCAGGATTTTGATCTGCAATTCTAATTGAATTTCTGAGTTGAGAGGCAATCCAAGACCCATGAACTGGCGCGAACTAAAAGACGGCAACATAACGCGGATTGCGGGCGCGGTGTCTGGCGGGCTGGATAGCTGCACCGTAACGCACTGGCTGCAGAGCAAGGGCTTTTCGGTGCACTGCTATACAGTAGATCTCGGTCAGCCGGATGAAGAGAATCTGAATGCCGTGAAGGACCGAATGCTCGGCTGTGGCGCAGAGAGCGCGAGCATCGTTCCCGGCCACGACGCGCTTGCCGAAGCAGGGCTAAAGGTCATCCAATCGCAGGCGCGCTATGAGGGCGGCTACTGGAACACGACCGGCATTGCCCGACCCATCACCGTGAGCGCTATATTGCCGGAAATGCTGGCGTCGGACATCGGCGTGCTGTTCCACGGCGCAACCGGACGCGGGAACGACCAAGTGCGCTTCCAACTCGCGGCGAATACGCTCGAACCTGCGGCGCAAATCTACGCGCCTTGGCGAGATCCGGAGTTTGTCGCGGAGTTTCCTGGCCGTCAGCAAATGCTGGACTACTGCGAGGCGAACGGACTTCCCATCAGGCCTACGCGCGAGTCACGATACTCGACGGACGCCAACTTCCTAGGTCTCACCCATGAAGCAGGCGACTTGGAGGATGTGACAATCTCGCCGACATTCGTAGAGCCGGGCATGGGCGTCTGGGCATGGGACGCGCCAGACCAGCCTGAAATCGTAACGGTTCGATGGGAGCAGGGCGTACCGGTCGCAATGAACGGCGAGCGCTTGAGTTTGGTCGAGATGTTCGAGCGTGCGAACGCCATCGGCGGCAGGCATGGCGTCGGTATCGGCACGCATGTGGTGGAAAACCGCTTCGTGGGCGTCAAATCGCGGGGCATCTACGAATCGCCGGCAATGGACTTGCTAGGCAGCAGCTACGAATACTTGCTGCAGTTCATCCTTGACCGCCGAGCGCGCGATCTATTTGAGCATCTGTCCGGCGTGATTAGCCTGCAAATATATCAGGGCTACTGGCTAGATCTCGCGACCACATCGGCACTCGCCGCGCTAGAGCCGATGACGCGTCTAGCCACCGGCACGATCGCGGTACGGCTGTTCAAGGGCAGCGTATTCTTCGAGACCGCCGAGGACACGCCCGAAGCCATGCCATACTCGCTCTACACCGACGACTCTTCAATGGAAGCGATGGGCACCTATGACCACGCCGACGCCGAGGGTTTCTTGAAGGTGCTTGGCATATCGTCGAAGAATGTGGGGGCGCGACAGTATCCGTCGTTGGGGCGATAGGTAAGAGGGCTGCTTGGCGCGGAGAGATGTATGGCAGGTAGGCGCCTACCGACCTGCCGTAAACTTGAACTTTAACTCAAACGGACAATACGCATGACACTCACTTCAACTGAAACCCGCAATCAGATGGCGAACCTCGTGCGCGAGTTCGTGCGTCGTGATGTGAACCCCGTAGTCAGTCACTATGAAAACGAGGACATATACCCGCAAGATCTTGTGGACAAGATGGCAGAGATGGGGCTGTTCGGCATCATGATTCCGGAGGAATACGGCGGTCTTGGGCTTGACTACACCACCTTCGCCATAATCTTTGAGGAACTGAGCAAGGGCTGGATGAGCCTGACGGGACCACTCGGCACCCACCATATCCTCGCGTATGTTATTGCTACATACGGCACGGACGAGATGAAGCAGCGCTTCCTGCCCAAGATGGCGGCGGGCGTGATTCGTGGCGGCTTGGCGCTCACTGAGCCGGGCGGCGGCAGCGATATGCAAAATCTTCAGACATCCGCGGTCAAGGATGGCGAAGAGTATGTTATAAATGGCAACAAGATGTTCATTTCCAACGGAGCGAGCGGCAACGCGTTCGCAGTCTTGGCGCGTACCGACAAGGCCGCATCGCCGCCGCATAGGGGCATCAGCTGTTTCGTCGTGGAGAAGCCTGCGGCAGGATTCACGGTCGCGCAAAAGCTCGACAAGCTTGGCTATCGCGGTATCGACACAACCGAGTTGGTCTTCGACAATGTTCGCGTGCCAACCGAGAACCTTGTTGGCGAAGTGGAAGGGCAGGGCTTTCGGCAGGTGATGAGCGGCTTGGAGGGTGGGCGTATTAATGTTGCTGCGCGCGCAGTCGGCGTGGCGACTGCAGCGTTCGATGCCGCTATAAAGTACGCTCAGCAGCGTGAATCGTTCGGCCAGCCCATCGCGCAGCACCAAGCCATTCAGCTCAAGCTCGCGGAGATGGCGACCGAAATAGAAGCTGCGCGTCTGCTGACCTACGAATCTGCGCGTAAGAAAGACTCCGGTGAGCGCGTTGATCTGGAAGCAGGCATGGCGAAGTTGTTCGCCAGCGAGATGTGCGGCCGGGTCACGATGGAGGCGATGCGCATCCACGGCGGCTACGGCTACATCAAAGAATTCCCGCTTGAGCGCTATTACCGCGACGCGCCGTTGATGATTATCGGCGAAGGCACGAACGAAATACAGAAGCTGATAATCGCGCGGCGGCTGTTGCAGAAGTATCAGATATAGAGATTTTCTGTTAAGTTCCGTTGGCAATTCGATGCTTCATCTTGTCATTCTTAGGATATCGAATAAGGTGAAACGACTATGATCCACGACGGCCGTAATGATTTTGGCGGATACCTCGAAGACTTTCAGCCCGGCGATGTGTTCAAGCACTGGCCTGGCAAAACTATCACCGCGATGGACAACCACTTGTTCACGCTGCTCACGATGAACACCAACCCGCTCCACTTCGACGAGAACTACATGAAGGACCATCCGCACGGCAAGATTCTCGTCAACGGGATGCTGGTGTTCAGCCTTGTCGTGGGCATCAGCGTGCGTGATACTTCCGGCAAGGCGATTGCGAATCTGGAATACGAGAACGCCACGCACGACGGGCCCACATTTGAGGGCGACACCATCTACGCCGAAAGCGAGATACTGGATGTCCGTGTATCGCGCAGCCGTCGGGACAGGGGCATCGTGTATATGGAATCGCGCGGCATCAACCAGCGCGGCGAGCAGGTGCTTACGCTGCGTCGGCGCTTCTTGGTAGGCAAGCGTCCCGTCCAATCCGAATCGGTCTCCGCCCTGTCTGACGCATCAGTGTCCGATGACTAGCCTCGGCGGGCTGCGGGCGGTAACCTCGGCATACACCGTCTCCATCCACTACGATCGCAGGCTGTACCGACAGGACATCGCCGGTTCCATCGCCCACGCGCGAATGCTCGCCAAGCAAGGTATCATCACCAGCGAAGACGCTGCCGCGATTACGCAAGGTCTGCGCGAAATTGAGCGCGAGATAGAAGATGGCAAGTTCGCATGGCGGCCCGAACTCGAAGACATCCACATGAATGTGGAGAACCGCCTACATGAGAAAATCGGCGATGCAGCGGGCAGGCTGCACACCGCGCGCTCGCGCAACGACCAGATTGCGCTCGACATCCGTATGTTTGTCAAGGACGCCATCGGTGAAGTCCTTGCGGCAATTCTCGATTTGCGAACATCGCTGGTAGGGCAGGCTGAATCGAACGCGGACGCCGTAATGCCAGGCTACACTCATGTTCAGCGCGCGCAGCCCGTATTGTTCGCTCATCACATGCTCGCCTACTTCGAAATGCTTGGACGCGATGCCGCGCGCTTTAGGCAGGCGTTTGACCGCGCTGATGTGATGCCGCTCGGCAGCGGTGCGCTCGCCGGGCTGCCGTATCCCATCGACCGCGAATTCGTGGCGCGCGAACTTGGGTTCAGCCGCATCTCGCGCAACAGTATGGATGCCGTTGCGGATAGGGACTTCCTGATAGACTTTCAGTCGGCGGCGGCGATTTGCATGATGCATATATCGCGCCTTGCCGAAGAGTTGGTGCTATGGTCGTCTGATGAATTCGCGTTCCTTCGCATCAGCGAAGAATACACCACTGGCAGCAGCATTATGCCACAGAAGCGCAACCCGGATTTCGCAGAACTGGCGCGCGGCAAGACGGGCAGGGTGTATGGCGGCTTGACGGCGCTGCTCACGCTGATGAAGGGCTTACCGCTGACATACAACCGCGACATGCAAGAGGACAAGGAAGGCTTTTTTGACACCTACGACACGCTGTTTGCCACGCTGCAAATCTTCGCTGATATGGTCGCCAAGATGAGCATCATGCCCTATCGAATGCGAGAAGCAGCGCGCGGTAGTTACGTGCTTGCCACGGACATTGCGGACTATCTTGTGAACAAGGGAATGCCCTTCCGTGAGGCGCATGGCGTCGTTGCGCGGTTGTCTCGATACGCAGTCGATCGCGGCGTGCAGTTCGAGCAACTGTCACTAGACGAATACCGGCAATTCTCCACGCTCCTCGACGAGGACGCTCTGGAAATCAGCGTAGATTCCTCCGTGGCGGCGCGAGATGTACCCGGCGGCACGGCATTCACGCGCATCAACCAGGCCGTGGCGGACGCGAAAGCAGAACTGGAGGCTGAGAATGACGGTTGAATGCAACACACCAAGACGCGCCATCAAGATTGCGCCATCCATCCTATCCGCAGATTTCGGCAAGCTCGGCGAGCAGATCGCGGAGGCGGAACGCGGCGGTGCGGACGCTATTCACATCGACGTAATGGACGGCAATTTCGTACCGAACATTACGATGGGTCCAATGATAGTGGATGCGATTCGCAGCTGGTCGACGCTGCCGTTCGACTTGCATCTAATGATTGAAGCGCCTGAACGCTATGTCGCGGACTTCGCAGAAGCAGGCGCGGACATTATTACGGTGCATGCCGA
>VXRI01000199.1 GCA_009838595.1 Chloroflexota bacterium
GGCGCATCCTCGTGGCTTTTTCAACTATGTCTGAAACTAGCACCAATGGTTAGTATCCTTATCGGACATCTTGAAGTATAACAGTACACAGGAGCATACACCAATGGATAAAGCATTTCGCGGCAGCCACATCGTCCTCGCCACACCATTCACCGCAGACGGTAGCGCCATCGACACTAGCGCTTTGCACCGCATTGTTGACTGGCAGATTGAATCTGGCAGCCATGGGCTGATTTCACTGGGCAGCACGGGCGAGTTTTTGTCTGTCACCGATGAAGAACGCAGGCTTATTGTAGGGACCGTAGTGGACGCCGCGAACGGCCGCGTTCCCGTGCTCATCGGCACGGCGGACGAATGGACGGACAAGACGGTGCGATATTCCGTCGAGGCACAGGCGGCGGGCGCGGACGGTCTGATGATTATCTCGCCGTACTATTCCAGCCCGACCGAAGACGAGCTTTTCGAGCACTTTCGCCGCATCAGCGACGCCGTGAGCATACCCATCATGGTTTACAACAACCCGAACACCGCGAATGTTGACCTGCGCCCGGAGTTTGTGGCACGGCTGGGCGATCTGGAGAATGTGCGCTACATCAAGGAATCGAGCGGCGATATTTCGCGCGTCCGTGAGATCCACCGCATCAGCAACAGTGTATCCGTGTTCGCCGGATATCATCCATTCGAAGCGCTGGCAGCGGGAGCGAAGGGCTATGTCTCGGTCATTGGCAATTTCCTGCCTGCGGAATCCGCCGCCGTCTGTGACCTGATGGACGCGGGCAGGCACAACGAAGCACTGCGACTGTACAACCGCATGATACCGCTGTTGAACGCCATCGCCGGCGACAAGTATGTGTCCGCGACCAAGTGCGCGATGGCAGCGGTCGGCATGCCAATTGGAGACCCAAGACCCCCAAGACTAACGCTGCCCAATGCGGACGCCGCAAGGCTGCGCGGGCTAATCGCCGAGTTCAAGCGCGAATCTATTATGCAGGAGGCGGTAGAGGCTGCGGACTAGATTAGGATACATAGACTGACCTAGGCTAGACCGTCAGGCAGACTGATCGTCATCCGGCTCGCCTGCAAATCGACATCCAAAACCACATCCGGAAGCGCGGGGATTAGGATGTCACGGCGGTCGTCTTCGTGGACCACATACACGTCGTTGCTGCCGGTCACGATAATCTCGCTGATTACGCCGAGGTTTTCGCCGTCTTCGGCTAGGACCTGCATGCCGAGAATCTGGAAGTGATAGTACATGCCGTCGGGCAGTGGTTCGACCTGATCCGGCAGGATGGTCAGTTCTTCGCCGCGCAGGGATTCGGCTTGCGTCCTATCGGCTACGGTGTCCAACTTCACGAGGATGCCGCGCTTGTTCTTGCGCGAGTGTTCCACACGGGTGGGATTGCCTTTCAAACGCAATTCGCTGCCCGCAGCGAATCGATTAGGAGCGTCTGACAGCACCTCCACGCTCACATCGCCGCGCACGCCCCATGCGGAGCGTATTCTACCAACGACGATGGGTTGTTCTTCACTAGATGCGGGCATGGGCAAATCGGTGATGCAGAGGTAGCGATGGGAGAGATAGAGGCATGTGTGCGAAGGAAATGCCGGAGCTAGGCTGTATTGACAATTCGCTTTTTCCTTGTCATTTCGAGTGAAGCGAGAATCTGAAGTCGGAAACAGGTTCGCCGGCAACGATTTCAGATTCCTCACTGCGTTCGGAATGACAACATAGCCCTATTTTTCGAAGATAGACGCATCAGCATTCAATTGTCCACAGAACCTAGTCAATCTTGAGGACGACCCGCGTGTTTTCTTTCACGGCTGCCACGCGCAGAAGCGCACGGATGGACTGCGCCACCCGGCCCTGTCTGCCGATGACTTTGCCCTTGTCCGATGGCGCGACTTCAAGGCGCAAAACTATGAATCCGTCGTCTTCCTCTTCTTCGATGACCACGACTTCATCCGGATCAGATACGATTGCCTTTGCGATGTATTCGACGATGTCTTTCATTGCTAGCTTGTCGTCTCCGTATCATCAGCGCCGTTCGAGCCTTCATCAGAATTCGCGTCCCCTTCGGACTCGCTTTCAGTGACGGCTTCCGCTGTCACGGCTTCTACGGCGGGCGGTCCCATCTTGTCTATGATGCGCTGCACAGCGTCCGACGGCTTTGCGCCGACGCTGAGCCATTTGCGCGCCTTTTCCTCGTCAATGACCACGGTCGGTGGCTCGGTACGCGGGTTGTAGTGGCCAAGATAGTCCACGAAAGCGCCGTCTCGCGCCGCCCTAGAATCGGCGACTACTATGCGGTAGCTCGGCTGGTTTTTCGCGCCAACCCGTCTTAATCTCATCCTGAGCATCGTGCTAATAATCCTTCCCAGTCGTATCGGTTGCGCACCGCAACGCGCCGGTGCATGGTGGACAAAATTGCCGCAGCGTTAGCTTGCGTTCTTTGCCTTTTGCAGCGCCTTCATAATTCTCGACTTGCGGCGCGATGCGTTGTTCGCGTGAAGTGCGCCCTTTTGTGCCGCCTTATCCAGCGCCACGAACGCCGACTGTACTGCCTTCTCGGCACTGTCGATGTCGTTGGCATCGATTAGCGCCCGCGCCTTCCTGACTTCTGTCTTGGCTCGCGTACGCAGCGGTATATTGCGGCCGCGCTTGCGAACCTGAACTCGTGCTGACTTTGCGCTTGGCACTTTGTCGTCCTCCTGAATTGCAGCCGCTGGGGGCCGTACCCTGTCGGCTTATCGTTTACGTTTAGTCCGGTGGCTAGACTCTTCCCCTGCTGACGCCAATAACGCCGCGCACACTCTCCATCTTGGAGAACAGCCGGTTTAGCTGGCTAATCCCGTCAACATATACGGTCAGAGAGATGATGCTAGTATCCTTTTCTTCCTCCGACACGCATGAAGCTATGTTAACACCTTCTTCGGAAACAAGGGAAGTAATATCGCGGAGCAGCCCTACCCGGTCTTGCGCTTCCAGTCGAACACGCACCGGGTATAGTTCGTGCGCACGACTCCAAGCGACATTTACCAGACGCTCGGTCTCGCGCTCAGCAAGGATGTTGGAGCAGTTGCGCCGGTGCACCGTTACGCCACGGGTTCGCGTGATGTAGCCAACGATGTCGTCGCCCAGCACGGGCGTACAGCAGTTCGCCATGCGGGTGAGCAAGTCGCCCACGCCCAACACTTCGACGCCTGACGCGGGACCGGTCGTCGGCACTTTGTATATCTTCTCGAAGTCCGCGTCCGGCGGTATCTCTCGGCTTGCGATGCGCTCGACAACCTGTTCGACAGTGATTTCGCCGCCGCCCAAGGCGACCATGAATTCGTCCGCGCCGTTGAAGCCGAGCACACTGGCAAGCTCCCCATCCGTCATTGCCTGATTTAGGCGGCGCAATTGTCGGCGGAATATATCCCTGCCGCGCTCAAGGCTTGCGCGGCGCTCCTGCCGGTTAAACCATTGCCGCACCTTAGTGCGCGCAGAGTTCGTGCTGAGGTAGCCCAGGCTAGGGTTAAGCCAGTCTAGGCTGGGTCCCCTGACCGCCTTGCTGGTCATAATTTCAACCGTGTCTCCGTTCTGAAGCTGGTAAGTGAGTGCGACCAGCTTACCGTTCACCTTCGCACCGATGCAACGATAGCCGACATCGGTATGAATGCGGAACGCGAAGTCCAAGGGTGTTGCGCCGGCGGGCAGTTCCTTCAAGTCGCCCTTTGGCGTATAGACGAAGACTTGATTCTTGAATATGTCGGTCTTAAACGACTCTACATATTCGTGCGGATTGCTGACATCGCGTTGCCACTCGAGAATCTGACGCAACCATGTCATCTTCTTGTCGAACTCTACGTCCGCCGTCTTGCCCTCCTTGTAGAGCCAGTGCGCGGCAACGCCGTATTCCGCGAGGTTGTGCATCTCGCGCGTGCGTATCTGTACTTCGACGGGGTGCGCGTCGATACACAGCACCGTGGTGTGTAGCGACCTGTATAGGTTGTCTTTCGGATTGGCAATATAGTCGTCGAACTGACCGGGCAACGGCCGCCAGTTAGAGTGCACCACGCCGAGCGCGAGATAGCAATCCCTAACCGAGTCCACAAGAATACGCAGCGCGAATAAGTCGTGGATGTCGTTCACACCCAAGTTCTGTCGGCGATACTTCTCAGTCTTCTTGTGTATGCTGTATATGTGCTTCGGCCTGCCCGTAACCTCCGCTGTAATGCCCGCCTTGTCCAGCTCGGATTGCAGCAGCGAGCGCACGCTTTCGATGTAGTCCTCGCGTTCCTGACGCTTGGCGTTCAGCATGCTGGATATTTCCTGATACGCGTCGTTGTTCAGGTGCTGGAACGCCAGGTCTTCCAGCCTCCACTTGACTTCCCAGATGCCAAGCCGGTGCGCGAGCGGCGCGAACACTTCAAGCGTTTCCTTCGCAATCGCCCTGCGTCTGTCTGGCGAGAGCGCCTGCAATGTTCGCATGTTGTGCAGCCTATCCGCCAGCTTAATTAGAACGACGCGGACATCTTCCGCCATCGTAACGAGCATTTTGCGCAGGCTTGCGGCTTGTCCTAAGTCAACTTCGTTGCCGCGCAACAGGAAGCCGTTTCTGCCCTCCTCGGCGTCTATCTCCGCCTTGGTCAGTTTCGTTACGCCATCGACCATACCGGCAATTTCGCCGCCGAATTCGTTCTCGATGTCCTCGAGGCACACATCACAGTCTTCGACGACATCGTGTAGCAACGCCGCGGCGAGTGCATTGGCGTCCAGACGCAAATCGGCGAGATACAGCGCAGTCTGTAGTGGGTGTTCAATGAAAGGCTCGCCGGAACGCCGCACCTGTCCATCGTGGGCTTTCGCCGCATACGCATAAGCCTGCCCGATGATGCCTAGCCTGTCCGCCGGGATGTATGTCCTTGCCTTGTCTAGTAGCGTATCAACCATAAATCTCCACGCCTGTGCCGCGCGTCAATTGTGTAATTGAACTGATATATTAAGTATATCCTAGCGAACGCCGCCATACAATCGGCAATGGGTGTCATAAGTCCATTCTCGCCTTCAAGTTGGGAAGTTAGAATAGAGTGTGTACGAGCATGCTCTTCCAAATAAGCATGGAATTATTAGAACATACCACCTATGGCTGCCTGCTTTTCACCCGTCTTGCCTGCATGTATGATTCCCAGCTATACGCTGCGGCGCCGGCGCACAGCAAGACGACGCCGACAATAAGCCCGCGACCAGGGTCTTCGCCGAGAATGAGCCACGCGAGGATGATGCCCGCAATCGGCTGCGCAAAGTAGTAGAATGTGATGGACGAAGGTAAGAAGCGCTTCACCAGCCACGCGTTGGCGAGGAAGCCCACGCCCGCTATCACAATGCCCTGATAGGCGAGTGCCATCCAGAATCTGCCTTCGAGCGTGTAGGTGGGGCTTTCGAAGATGTAACTCCCGGCGAGAAGCAGCACCGTGCCGATAATCAGCTGCCCCAGCATCAGCTTGGCTTCTGATACGTTCTGCGCGAAGTTCGAAAGCAAAATTATCCTGAACCCTAGTAGCCCCGCCGCGATGAAGCTCAGCACATCGCCGAGCAGCGTAACGCCTTCTTGCGCCACGCCCGTGTCGCCGAACACGACGACCAACACGCCGGCATAGGCGACGACGAGTGCGACGGCCTTCCACACGGTCAGCCTATCCGACGGGATGAAGAACCGCGCAAGCGTAGCCGTCCAAATTGGCAGCGTTGAATTCAGCGCGACGCCATGCCCTGCGGATGTGAGATCCTGGCCGACATTCATTATCGCAAGCTGAGTGGCGAAAATTAAGCCGATGATCAAGATCGGCTTGATTTCGTGCTTTGCCAGTTCCAACGATTCGCGTCTGATGGCCATGTACGCCAGCGTAACAAGACCGCCGAGGATAAAGCGCATCCAGCCGACTTGCATCGGCGCGGCGTAGTCTAGGGACGCCTTTAGGCTGACGTTGTTGCCGCCCCACATCATCGCCAAAAGCAGCGAGAATCCGCTAGGAATCAGCCCCGCCGGTCTGCGCACTTCCCCGTAAGATTCGCTCAATTATCTAAACGACCCTTCACAAGCGTCTCGTGTTTCCGGCGCCGCGATCCCTGCCCAAATAAGAAAGCAAGGCTATATCCTGAACTTCATCGGACTACGTGCTGTCCTCTGTGTACGACCGACCGCCATAGATACGCCCCCTCGAAGTCAATTCTCGGTAGCCATCTTCATTATTGCGGTCTCTTCGGAGCAAGATTTTCATTATGAGCATACCTATACCTAGAATAGTGAACAGGACCACACACAGAATAAAAAACTGCTCAACCACCCGGATAATGTACAGGGCCGTACTGAGTGGGTGCGGTTATCC
>VXRI01000161.1 GCA_009838595.1 Chloroflexota bacterium
GAGCACTGACGCATCAAATCAGAACAATTTTAACGGAGAAGTTGATGAACTATTCCATTACTGTGTTGCCGGGAGACGGCATTGGGCCTGAGGTTGTTGCCGAAGCAGTCAAGGTGATGAACGCCGTCGGCAATCGCTTTGGCCATATCTTCGACACGGGCTACGGCAGGGTCGGCGGCAACGCGATCGACGATTTCGGAACGCCCCTGCCGGATGAGACGGTCGAGATGTGCAGCGAGACGGATGGCATATTGTTCGGAGCGGTCGGCGGGCCCAAGTGGGACGACCCGCGCGCGCCGACACACCCTGAAGACGGCATACTAGCCATCCGCAAAAGCCTTGGCCTATTTGCCAACCTGCGCCCGGTCAAGGTCTATCCGCAGCTGATAAACTCCAGCCCGATTAAGCCGCACCTGCTCGAAGGCGTGGACATGATTATCGTACGCGAGTTGACGGGCGGATTATATTTCGCCAAACCCAAGAAGCGCTGGGACACTTCGCGGGGACGGCGCGGCGTGGATACGCTTAAGTACACTGAGCAGGAAATCGCGCGCATCGTTCGCGTGGGCTTCGAGCTGGCGCAAGGCCGCCGTAAGCGTCTGACATCCGTGGACAAAGCGAATGTGCTCGAAACCGGCAGGCTTTGGCGCGAAATTGCCACCGAAATCGGCGAAGAATATCCCGATGTCGAACTTGAGCATGTACTGGTTGACGCGGCGTCGATGCAACTGATTAATAATCCGGCGCACTTCGATGTCATCGTGGCAGAGAATACATTCGGCGACATTCTGACAGATGAAGCGTCCGTGCTTGCGGGATCAATGGGCATGCTGCCGTCTGCGAGCCTGTCCGGGCTGCCAAATCCGAGCGGTCGCGGCAAGCGTCCTGTCAGCCTTTACGAGCCGATTCACGGCAGCGCTCCGGACATTGCCGGTCGGGGCATCGCGAATCCACTCGGCACCATCCTGAGCATGGCGTCGATGCTGCGCTACTCGCTGGGGCTCGACGATGAAGCGGACGCCGTAGAGCAGTCTGTCGAAGGCGTCCTAGCGGAGGGTTACCGCACGCCGGACATTGCCGGAGACGGCGGCGAAGTCTGCCGCACGACCGAGATGGGTGATGTTATCGCCGGCCGCGTGTAGGCGAATACAGACATTCAAACTTGCAAGTGTTGTTAGCAAGTCAGATGGATACGCTGTCGAAAATTGGATATTCTCAGCGTGCGTTGGTTTTCATATTCATCATTCCCGTACAGGCGGAATCCACGCGGTTGCCGGGGGCCATTATTGCAGCACCAACACACTGAGAACGTCGATTAGTGAATCCCTTTGAAGCCTGAGGCAAGTGTATAGTGGTGTTTGAATCAATCGGTTATACTGCCGGCTGACGGCATAGTTCGCGGACTGCGGAGGCGGCGCAATGACTACGACACAGCACTACGATGCCATCGTGATCGGTCTGGGCGGTATGGGCAGCGCTACGCTGTATCAGCTGGCGCAGCGAGGCAAATTCGTGTTGGGCATCGAACGGTTCGGCATCGCGCATGACAAGGGTTCCTCGCACGGCGTAACGCGCATCATCCGACTGGCATATCACGAACACCCGTCGTATGTGCCGCTGATGCGCCGCGCCTACGAACTCTGGCGCGACCTCGAAAGCGCGGCGGACGAACAGATTTTGCACATCACTGGCTCGATAGACGCCGGCCCGCCGGACGGATCGAACTTCAACGGCTCGCTGCTGTCCTGCGAAGAGCACGACCTGCCGCACGATGTGCTGACAAGCACCGAGCTTACGAAGCGCTTCCCAGCCTACCGCCTGCCCTCCGACACGATGGCGGTGTATCAGGGCGATGGAGGTTTTCTGTTGCCGGAGCGGTGCATATCGCTGTTCGTGGAGCGCGCGCAGGCATTAGGCGCCGTCGTCCAAACGGGCGAGCGAACATTGGAGTGGCAGCCAACCACAAACGGCGTGCGCGTGCGAACGGACAGGGGCGAGTACGAAGCCGAAACACTAGTCATCTGCGCCGGCGCATGGGCGTACAGACTACTGCCTGCTTTGGGCGCGGCAGCAGTTCCGGAACGGCAAGCTCTAGCATGGTTTGAAACGCTGCAGCCGTGGCTATACACACCTGATGCGTTCCCTGTCTTCAATCTAGTCGTGGACGAAGGGCAGTTCTACGGCTTCCCTGAGTTCGGCATTCCCGGCTTCAAGCTCGGCAAATATCATCACTTCTTCGAGGATGTTGACCCGGACACTATCGACCGCGAGCCAAACGCCGCTGACGAAGCAGTGCTGCGAGACTTCACCGAAAAGTATTTCCCCGCAGCCGCGGGTGCGACATCATCGATGAAAGTGTGTATGTTCACCAACAGCCCTGACGAACACTTCATCATCGACTGCCTGCCCGACGCGCCGCAGGTCTCGGTTGCGGCGGGATTCTCCGGGCATGGGTTCAAATTCTCCGCCGTCGTAGGCGAAATTATGGCAGACCTAGCACTAGACGGCGCGACAAGACATGACATCGGGATGTTCAAACTGGCGAGGTTCGACTGACGAATTGGCGCGGCGTTCAGGGCATCATACGCACTATACGACTGAATGGCGAGTTATCATCGATACAGACAGCGCTTCTTGATACGCCTAATTTGACGCCTTCATGTCAAGAAAACCGCTCAAGGCGATACGGCGATAGAACAGCATCGACGGCCGTGCCGTCGCATATTTCCAGCATCGAGAGTTGGCTTATCAGAGGCGCTAGTGTTACTCCACTGTGTGTTAGGGCGATGTATAGATTTGGCGCTTCTTGCGTGAAGCCCATTATTGGATAGCCGTCTAGCGGCATTGGTCGCCAGCCGACCGGAACTGGCACCGCCCTTGCACCATTGAGCGCGGGCAAGAACCGGCGCGCGCGGTCTAGCAGATCATCCGCGTGCGCTTGGCTATCGTCTTCTGCCAAGCTTTCCTGATTGCCTTCCCCTATCATCATCCTGCCGTCAGAGCACTGCCGAATGTGAATCTCTTGCCGCCCGTCTGCCGATGCAGGCGCATAGATGACCGGCACACTTTGCAGCACACGCGGCAGTGGATTCGTGCGAAATACCACACCCGGACTCCGATATAGCGGCACACGCACGCCTGCCATCGCGGCGAGCGGTGTAACATCTGTGCCGGCAGCGAGCGCTACGGTATCGCATTCGATTGCGCCGGATGTCGTTTCGACTGCCTTTACACTGCCATCGCGCGATTGGCTCAGCCCGACGACTTCCGTGTTCGTCAGAACTGTCCCGCCAAGCTCTGACAGACGGCGCACGCACGCATCGACGACCAATTGCGGCTCGACCTGCGCCTCGTTCTCGCTATACTCTGCGGCGACTGCACTATCCACAGCAAGCGCCGGCTCAAGATCTTGCAACTCTGACGTGCTGATGAGACGCGACGGGTATCCCCACGCCTGCATTTGCCTTACTTCAGACTCGAGTCGCTCCGCGCCTTCCGGCTCGGTCACCCACGACATTTTGCCGCCCCAGCGCAGTCCCACGCTCGCGCTGTCGCCGTCGTCCGCAATTTTCGCGGCGAACTGCTCCCACATATCCATGGAGCGGCGGTTTAGGTTGTGGTAGTCTAGCGGCGCTTTTAGACTGGCGTTAATCCATGCGAAGCTGTGGCTAGAGGCGCCGCTACCGGGCGACGCCTTGTCGATGAGTGTGACGGCGAATCCGCGCGCCGCTATCCTGTAGGCGATGCTCGCACCCACGATGCCTGCGCCTACAACCGCCACACGCGAACTGCCATTGTGCCAGTTTGGCATAAGTACGACTCCTGCTTGCCAGTACATGTTTGGCGAATATGCTTGGTGAAATTGATGCTATCAAAATTATTTTTAACCGGAATTTTGACCTGACTGTTGGTATGCGTGATTACTTGGAATATAATGTCGCAGTGCGTAACAACAATACCATACATTGAACTGAACGGGAGACAAGAAAATGGGCGACACGACTTTGACATTTGCGCTTGGCAATTACGGGCATACTAAGCCGCTTAAGGATGGCAGCGTAACATCGAGCAGGTTCGGCATGGCGCACAAGGAAATCACACCTGTGCCGATGATATTCCGGCGGATGGTGCGCGCGCTTGAGTTCGATGTCGCGGAGATGGCGCTGGCGACATACTTGTGCTCGCGCGCGCGCGGTAAGCGATTCACCGCGCTACCGATATTCCTGACGCACGACTTCTATCACGGCGGCATACTGGTCAACAAGAACTCGGACATCAGCACACCGAAGGACCTTGAAGGCTGCAGAGTCGGCGTTCGCAGCTATACTCTAACGCCGGGCGTATGGACGCGCTCCATACTGCAACACGAGCACGGCGTGGACTTGGACGCCGTAACATGGGTGTTGTCAGGCGACGAGCATGTCGAAGAGTTCGTCGAGCCGTCGAATGTGGAATCGTCGGCAAACGGCGATCTCGCCGACATGCTACTTTCAGGAGAGGTAGATGCGACAATAGGCGCAGGTCCGATTGATTCGGACTATGTGCAGCCGATGTTCCCTGACGCGCCGCAGTTGGATGCTGCGTGGCATGAGAAGACCGGCGTGTACCCTATCAGCCATCTGCTCGTAGTGAAGGACGACCTGCTGGAAGGCATGGATAACATCTCGCACGAACTCTACGGCATGTTCAGCGAGGCGAAGGCGCCGTATGTGGAGCGCTTGCAATCCGGCGAGGCATCAGAACCGGGGGATCAGAGCTTCCTCGCGCGAGCCGAAATCGTGAATGGCGACCCTATCCCTTACGGCTACGAAAGCGCCCGCCACACGCTCGAAACATTCATAGCACACAACGTCGAACAAGGCGTAATTCCCGCCCCCGTGGACTCGGAAACACTGTTCCCCGAAGATACGCTGAAGCTGGTGTAGGCGGCGGCGGATACGATGGCGATGGCGGCGGATTCCCGATTTGTCTTCCGGCAGCCCTGCCATTGAGCATGTCAGATAAGGAATTGTCCGCCTTGTTGTGAGAGGAATTATCCAATTGTCCACACAACCTAGCTCAGGCGTGGTCGAAGTGCTTACTGCGACTATCGCTTCACTTGAGCGACAAGAGTCGTCTCTACCGCGCCACCACATTCACTAGCTTGCCCTGCACGTAAATCACGCGCTCTACTGATTTGCCTTCTATGTGCGGCGCTACTCGGCTGCTTTGTAGAGCGGCTGTCTCGGCTGCTTCTTGGGTGATGGACACCGGAACTTCCAGCTTGTCGCGGACGCGTCCGTTTACTTGCACTACCAGCGTGAATACTTCGTCGGCGGCTAGTTTTTCGTCCCATTCAGGCCATGTGTTAGCGTGGACGCTTCCTGTGTGTCCCGTGATTTCCCAGAGCTCCTCGGATATGTGCGGCGCCATTGGGGACATCAATGTGAGCAGGTTGCTGACCGCCTCAGCCCAGTGCTCGGAGTGGATACCCTTATCTTCCCAGTGCTGGTTTAGCCCGTTCGTGTACTCCATCAAGCCTGCGAGCGCCGTGTTGAACTTAAAGCGGTCAAGGTCTTCGCCTACACGCTGAATTGTCTTGTGCATCAAGCGTTGCACATCTCGCACGGCGTCGTCGTCGCGCGGGAAGTCGTCGAGTTGTCTGCCGTCGCGCGTGGCGACATCCCAGACACGGTTGATCCAGCGCGCCATGCCGTTGATGCCCGAGTCGCTCCAGCTGCCGCCCTGATCCCACGGTCCGAGGAACATCAGGAAGCAGCGCACCACATCCGCGCCGAATACGTCCACATATTCGTCCGGCGCGATGACATTGCCGCGCGACTTGCTCATCTTTTCGTGGTCAGAACCGAGTATGACGCCCTGGTTATACAGTCGGTCAAACGGCTCATCCATGTCCAGCATACCCAGATCGCGCAGCGCCTTCACGAAGAAGCGCGCATAAAGCAGGTGCATCACTGCGTGTTCCGCACCGCCGGTGTACTGGTCAACGGCGCCCCACTGCGCCAGCTTGTCAGGATCGAACGCTGCTTTCTCGTATTTGGCGTCGGTGAAGCGCAAGAAGTACCACGACGAATCCACGAATGTGTCCATCGTGTCGGTCTCACGCTTGGCCGCCCTACCGCAGATTGGACATTGGGTGTTCAAGAAGCCCTCGTTAAGCGCCAACGGCGACTCGCCTGTCGGGCGGAACTCGGCGTCTTCGGGCAGCAGCACGGGCAGATCCTCCTCAGGCACTGGCACATCGCCGCAAACTTCGCAGTAGATGACAGGGATCGGCGTGCCCCAGTACCTCTGGCGAGAGATGAGCCAGTCGCGCACACGGTATTGCACCAGTCT